>JAZGHI010000084.1:0-8885 GCA_036480955.1 Candidatus Adiutricales bacterium | reverse complement strand
TGGAGCGAATAAATTAAGAATCGGGAGTTTAATATGGGTCTCAAGCCACCGGAAATAAAAGAAAAAAACAAAAAAACTGAGAATGGTAACAATATAACCACTGAATCAGAATCAACCACACTGCCCGAGGACCAATCGAGTGCGGAGGAAGAAAAAATATCTACAAGCGCCGCGTACGAGGAAAAAAACTGGCAGGAAGAAGCTGAAAAATATGCAGACCTCTATCTCCGGTCCACCGCCGATCTGGAAAACGTAAAAAAGCGCCTTGAGCGTGAAAAAGACAGTATCATCAAGTTTGCCAACGAGGACTTGGTAAAAAATCTCCTTCCTGTGCTGGACAATATTGAGAGAGCCCTCGACCATACCGGCGTGGATAACTACGACCAGAAAGGTATTCTCGAAGGCTTTCGGTTGATCCATCAGTCATTAAAATCTGTCCTGGAAAAATTCGGGGTAAAACCGGTTGCGGCTTTGTCTGAGAAATTCGACCCGGTATACCATGAGGCTGTCATGCAGGAGGAAGACCCTGACGTCGAAGACGGTACGGTCCTAAAAGAGGTACAGAGGGGATATCTTCTCAAAAACCGGTTATTAAGACCGGCTATGGTCGTTGTTTCAAAGAAACCTGCCATTGAAAAAGAGTAGGAAGAATCTTACCGTTAAAGTGAAAAGCAGACTAAGTAAGAGAAAACTAGTTATATAAAATCAGTTTAAGGAGACATGAAAATGAGTAAAGTAATTGGAATCGACCTCGGCACCACCAACTCGTGTGTGGCCATCATGGAAGGTGGTGATCCGAAAGTCATCACAAACGTTGAAGGGAACCGGACAACTCCCTCCATGGTCTCTTTCAACGATTCTGGAGAGCGCCTGATAGGTCAAGTGGCAAAACGACAAGCTATCACTAATCCTGAGGCCACTATATTCGCCGTAAAAAGGTTGATCGGCCGTAAATTCAATTCCAATGAAGTTCAAAAGGACATTGCAATAGTTCCTTACAAAATTGTCGACAGCGAGAACAATGACGCCCACATAGAGATCCGCGGAGAAAAATACAGTCCCGCTGAAATTTCCTCAATGATACTTACAAAGATGAAACAAACGGCAGAGGAATACCTCGGTGAAAAGGTCTCAGAAGCGGTCATTACCGTACCGGCCTATTTCAATGACAGTCAGAGGCAGGCCACCAAAGACGCCGGTCGTATCGCCGGGCTTGAAGTTTTAAGGATCATAAACGAACCAACCGCCGCGTCTCTGGCCTACGGCCTGGATAAGAAAACCGACGAAAAAATCGCTGTCTTCGATCTTGGTGGAGGTACGTTTGACGTATCTATCCTCGAAATCGGAGATGGAGTATTCGAGGTCAAATCCACCAACGGCGATACCCATCTGGGCGGAGAGGACTTTGATCTGCGGGTAATTGAATACCTATCCGATGAATTTCGAAAGGAATCAGGTATAGATCTCCGCGGTGATAAAATGGCCCTTCAACGGCTCAAGGAAACGGCTGAAAAAGCCAAGATGGAGCTCTCTACATCCATGGAAACCGACATAAATCTTCCCTTTATTACCGCTGACGCCTCAGGTCCAAAACACCTGAATCTCAAATTGACCCGAGCCAAACTTGAAGCATTAGTAGGCGACTTGGTGGAAAAGGTTGTAGGCCCCTGTCAGATCGCTTTAAAAGATGCTAATTTAAAACCCGCCGATATAGATGAAGTAATCCTGGTTGGAGGTATGACCAGAATGCCTTTGGTCCAGGGGAAGGTCGCTGAAATCTTCCAGAAAGAACCGCACAAGGGTGTAAATGCCGATGAGGTAGTCGCCGTTGGCGCGGCGATTCAAGCCGGGGTACTCAAAGGCGATGTCAAAGACGTTCTTTTGCTCGATGTGACTCCTCTTTCTCTCGGCATCGAGACACTGGGCGCGATTTTTACAAAATTAATCGAAAAGAATACAACCATCCCTACGAAACGGAGTCAAATTTTCTCAACAGCGGCTGATAATCAGCCGGCGGTTTCCATTCACGTTTTGCAAGGCGAGAGGGAGATGGCAGCGACCAACAAGACATTAGGCCGATTTGAACTAACCGATATTCCTCCGGCTCCCCGTGGTGTACCGCAAATCGAGGTCTCGTTTGATATCGACGCCAACGGTATAGTCCATGTATCGGCCAAAGATCTTGGTACGGGCAAGGAACAATCCATCAAAATCACCGCCTCCTCAGGCCTCAGCGAGGAAGAGATCCAAAATCTCATTAAAGAAGCCGAACTTCACGGCGAAGAGGATAAAAAGAACCGGGAACTGGCTGAGATACGCAACCAGGCCGACTCACTTGTTTATTCAACCGAGAAAAGCACGAATGAAATGGGTGAGAAAATAGAACCTGCTCTTCGCGGCCAGATCGAAGCAGCCATCAATGATTTGAAATCGGTCATGGACAGCAATGACAGAAGTGCCATTGAGGCAAAAATGGAGGCCCTTACCGATGCCGCCCATAAGTTGGCCGAACAGATATATTCACAAACCAGCCAAGAGCAGGCTGCGGGTGGAGAAGCTGGCCCCGGCGCTGGTGGTGACGCGGGCATGGGTGGCGGTTCCGATGAGGAAGTAGTCGACGCCGACTTCGAGGAAGTGAAAGACTAAAGTAGTTGTCCATGAATAACACTCGGACCTTTGAATGCTATCCCCAACACCATAAGGGGATAGTATTCTTGGTTTTAAATTTCATCTATTTACTAGCAAAAAATAACTCTTTTTGGCCATGAGCCTCACCTAAGTTGTAATTATTTCTTTATCGACGCCTAGGTTATCCGGACTATTTTACAACCAGCCGGGCCAGGACAATCTTTTCCGGGTAACTTCTGATCTTTTCATTTTTAAAGAGCCGGAAATTGTGTAATTATACCGCTATCACTCATGAAGCCTTTTCTACGTAATAACGGCCTGCCCCTGATCATCACCATCAGTTTCCTGTTTTTTACCCTAGGATGTGCTGAGGTCTCCGTTTCACAGCCAAAGACAGGAGAAGTTCAATCTCCACCAACAATGGGAAAAAAACAGCGGGCCGATGGAAAAGAAGGACAAGCCGGTACCCGCGCGGACGAGTGGCAGAAGCTGTATCGAGCCGAAAAGGCCCAAAGCCAATCCCGCCATTCAGAAGCACTCGAATTGTACCGTGATTTTATACAAGCCTATCCGGATTCGCCGCTTATAGACCAAGCACGTTTTTCAGTGGCTCAAGTCCTGCAGAAAACAGGACAAATTGAACCGGCTATTGTCGCCTACCGAGAAGTCCTGGAAAAACATCCCCAGAGTGTCTTTTCCAACGAAGCCCGTTTTCGTTTGACCAGGCTGTTAAGCCAATCAGGCCGGTTGGATGAGGCGGCTCAGAACATCAAACCACTTCTAGAAAAAGGGGAAGACAAATCGAAAATATATTCGCTTTTTGTCCTGCTCGGGCATAACGCTCAAGAGGGTAAAAACTTTTCTCAGGCCTTGGAGTTTTACGGACAAGCACTTAAAATAGCCGGCGACAGGACCGGCCGGCTTGAGGCTCGGGCTCTGATTTTGACCATACTTATAAAGATGCCTCTGGAAGATCTGGCTCTGATCAGATCGCGCGGCGACTACCACGTCATGCCCGCCTACCAGTCTTATATATTAGCTTATCGCTGGTACCAAACAGGAGCATTCAGCGAGGCCGGTGTCGAGTTGAGGAATTTCCATATCAAATTTTCTGAACACGAACTAGCCGACCTGGCAAATCAATTGCGGCGAGCCATCCAGGAACGCACACCTCCTCCGCCATTAATTTTTCCCCGTATGCCCGCTGTTCCAAAATATCTGACCGCGTCCGAAGAAGAAAACGGCGAAAAAATCAGTCCGTCAGCCGCGTTCCATCCCTCAAATCTAGCTTGCGTCCTGCCGTTAAGTGGCGGAGCGGCCAGATATGGCCAGGAGGTCCTAAAAGGTTTGCAACTTGCCTTTAAATTATATCAGCCCCAAACTGAAGGCTTTAAGTCCGAGCTTGTTATACTGGATTCCAAGAGCGATCCGGAATTGACCCTCCAGACTATTGACCGTCTGGCCCAACAGAAAGACATCATGGCCGTAGTTGGTCCGATGACCTCCAAAGTAGTGGCTGCCGCCTCTGAAAAGGCTCAACAGAAATCACTGCCCATGATAAACTTCTCGCAGCTCAAAGATACACCCACATCCGGCCGTTATATCTTCCGCATGTTCCTGACTCCAGAGGCTCAAGCCAAAACCGTAGCCGAATACGCCGTACAGATCTTGGGTCTCACCCGTCTGGTCATTCTTTACCCGGATGACGCTTACGGCCGAAAGATGAGAGACGCCTTCTGGGATAGGGTGAACCGGTTGGAGGCAGAAGTAGTTGACATCCAATCTTATCCGCCCGACACCACGGACTTTTCAACACAAATTCAAAAACTTACCGGAGTAAAAAAAGTCGAACGGCGGGTTGAGGCCGGTTACACGGTACCGGTTAATTTTGACGCGGTCTTTATCCCTGATGGCTACAACGCGATTGCTATGATAGCTCCTCAATTCGTCTATCATGATGTGACGGAAATCCGCCTGTTAGGGACCTCACTTTGGCATACGCCTCGACTTCTCTCCACAACATCCCGGTACATACAAAAATCCATCCTGCCCGCAAATTTCTACCTCGGCTCCGAGCGGGTCGAAACGAAACGCTTCATAAAAGCTTTTCGAGAGGAAAATGAAGACCAGGAACCGGGCAAGTATGCAGCCTATGGCTTTGACGCGGGAACGCTTCTTCTGACCTTAATGGACAGGGATCTTATTTCAACCCGGGAAGATCTGATAGAGGCTCTGGCGCAGATTATAGACTTCCCGGGAGCGACCGGGGATATTTCTTTCAGTGAGGAAGGCGAGTTCATAACCGAACCTGTCCTACTGACGGTAATAGGCGACGAGTTCAGACTTATACAGAAAAGTAACGGCTTTTTTTAACGACCCTACCGATTCGCTTTCCCTGTTTCAGCCACTGTTTCCAAAAAATCTCAATCTTACTTTTGAAATATATAAAGCCATACAGGTAAAAATACCAAATACGACAAATTCGAATACTAATTCATGACGCCCTTCCTGAACCGGGCTTAACTCTTATTTATAGTTTACCTTCAGCGTGTTTTCGAAACAGAATGTGTGAGGTGACATTATGCTCAGGACCAAACCGGATTGGTTAAAAACCATGTTTCCCTGGGAACAACAATCACTCAAAGTAAACGGCCGGGAGATGGCTTTTATAGATGAAGGGCCCGAGGATGGGCAGCCGGTGCTTCTTTTGTCCGGCAATCCTACCTGGGGATTCCTTTATCGTGATTTTATTCCCATTCTGACTGAGGCCGGGTATAGGGCTATCGCTCCGGACTGGATTGGGGCCGGATACTCAGATCATCCACGAGTCGATGGGGCCCTCACCCTAGCCCATCATATTGCTGATTTAGTCTCACTACTGGACCAGCTCAAACTGCGCGGATTCGTTATCGTGGGCCAGGATTGGGGAGGCCCGCAAGGTGTTGGGGCCGGTTTGCAGCGCCTAGAACGCCTGGGTGGTCTGGTGCTGATGAATACCTGGCTCTTTACAGACTACGTGGGCCAGTTTCATTCTTCATCTTTCCCCTGGACGACCTGGCTGGCCCCAGTGGCCGGGCAGTTTTTTCATAAGACCCTTAAAGTCTTGTCCGCTAATGGCCCCTCGGCCATATCCCAGCGGGGGATGTCCGATGAAGAGGCTCAGGCCTATCATCATATCTTTACAGAACCGGACTCTGACCACGTGGTTTTAACCTGGCCGCGCACAATACCCTTACGGAAAGGAGATCGAGGGTGGGCGGACATGCGGGCCATCCAGGACAGACTGGACGAGTTGGCGGAAATCCCTGTGCTCCTGCTCTGGGCTCCTGATGATGAAGTCTTCCCTATCGAATACGCCAACCGTCTGAAAGAACTGCTGCCTCATGCCGAAGGGCCCATCGAGTTTGACCGGGCTAAACATTTCCTCCAGGACGACCGGGGACCCGACATCGCCCGTGCCATCGTTGAGTTCCTCAACCGGAAAGTCGAGGTTTAAAAATGAATTTCATCACGCCTTCCGCCGATGAGTTGAAGTACTTACGTCCCGATCCGCTTCTGTGGGAACAGGAATTTGACGGCCTGCCTGAAGTGGCCGAGGCCTTGGAAAAAGCGATTGGTATCCGCGCCGGCAAGATTTACTGGCGGTCTCAACACGACCACCTTTATGCCCTCGAGCTTGCCGACCTGGGCCGGGGCCGCCCCTCCATGGCCATGGTGTATGGTCATTGGGACCGCTTTGAACCTCGACCGCCTGATCACGAAATCAATAACGATCTCCTGGAATTCACTCTCTGGTTTTCGGAAACCGTGCCCGGTCTTGACCCGAAAATCGTCTCCCGGCTGGCCCGAACACGCAATATCCCCTCCCATATATTCAACTGGCCCGAGGGGTCTGTCCTGCGCACGCCGGAAGAGCGTTTCGCTGACATCCCCGACTTTCCATACGAACCGCAATACGTGGAGTTCGAGGGATTGCGCATGGCCTACGTGGAGCACGGTTCCGGTGATCCCATACTCATGCTTCACGGAGAGCCCACCTGGGGATTTCTTTACAGGCGTATGATACCCCCCCTGGCTGAAAAAGGGAGAGTGGTCGTACCCGACCTGATTGGTTTCGGCCGGTCTGATAAACCCGTGGCTGACAACGCCTATTCGTATAAATCCTACGTCCGCTGGATGAGAAATTTCATCAAGACGCTAGACCTCGAACGTATTACCCTGATTTGCCAGGATTGGGGCGGGTTAATAGGGTTGAGGGCACTGGCGCAGATGCCGGACCGTTTCCAGCGGGTTGTGCCCATGAACACCGGCCTTCCGGATGGGAGGCCAATGAGCCCGGCCTTCAATATTTGGAGGCTGTTCTCTCAAAAGTCCACTGAATTTGACCTGCCCCAGTTCATGCGGCAGCCTGTCCAAAGGACCTTGACCGATGATGAGGCGGCCGCTTACGGCGCTCCGTTTCCTTCAAAGCAATATCAGACCGCCGCCTTGGTCTTCCCGCGCCTGGTTCCCACCAGAGAAGACCATCCGGGTGCTTATGATAATCGCACAGCTATCGAGAAGCTGAAGAAACTCGACATTCCGACCCTGTTGATAGTTGGTGAAAAGGACGCGGTTACCGGCAAAATTTTACTGGACTTGCAGAATATTTTCAGGAACGTTTCTGAAACGGTGAGCTACAAAGACGCGGGCCATTTCATCCAGGAGGACGCGGGAGAACAGGTCGCGGAAAAAATCTCCGGGTGGATAACAGAAACGGAATAATTAAGGGCACGGCGAACCGTGCCCCTGGTGTTCTGCTTTAATGTTATAATCAGGTGACGTTTATATTCTCGAATATGGTAGTAGCTCCCTGGCCGGGGCCGACACATTGGGTGCAGAGCCCGTACCGGGTGTTGCTCCGCCGGAGTTCCTTACAGACCGTCATTACCAGCCGGGCGCCGGTGGCTCCGATGGGATGGCCGATACCAATCGATCCACCGTTTACGTTACACTTCTCCTCCGGAATGCCCACCTCCTTCAAGGTGGGGATGACCTGAGCCGCGAAGGCCTCGTTGAACTCGATACGGTCAATCTGCTCCCCCTCGAGGCCGGCATGCTTAAGGGCCTTCTTCGTGGATACGATAGGTCCGACACCCATAATCTGCTGCTTGCATCCGCCGTTGCCCCATCCGATGATGCGGGCTAAGGGGTCCAGACCCAGCTTAAGGGCCATTTCCTCAGCCATGAGAAGCAGAACCGAGGCGCCGGTGTTGGTCGGACAGGAATTTCCAGCCGTAACGTTCAATTCCTGGCCGCCGTGGCTCACAATACCTCGGACCGGAGGCAGTTTCGCCAGCCCTTCCATGGAGGTATTTGGCCGGATAGACTCATCACGGTCGAAGGTAATCATGGGTCCCTTCTCATCCTCAACCCATAAGCCATTCTCATCAAAAACCGGGTCCTCGATCTCCAGAGGAATGACTTCATCGCCATATATTCCCGCTTCATAGGCCGCCGCGAGTTTATGCTGGCTCCTCATAGAGAATCCGTCCAGTTCCTCGCGGGTAAGACCGTACATCTCGATTACGTTCTGGGCTGTCTGAACCATGGACGCGTTCGGTGGCGAATCGAGGACGTAATCCGGGATCGGCACGGAAAAATAGTCAAAATGGTCATGAGCCATGTCATGCTGTTCCGGGGTGGTTTCAAGCAGTTTTGGATTGAATTCATTGACCCTGGTCCGCGGACGACCAGCGCCTCGGCCGGCACCCATGGTCCGTCCCATACGCTCTACGCCAAAAGCCATTCCGCAATCGTACTCTCCCAGCATGATAGCCATGGCCACCCGGTGAGTGGTCTCCATACTTCCAGCACAAGCCCGGTTCGTTGAAAAGCTGGTTACTTCGTGGGGCAGACCGGCCAGACGGGGAACACTATTGAGACCTGAGGCCTCGGGGGCGCCGCCGCCCATACCTATTCCAAAATCCGAAATCATCGAACCTTTGACTTGAGGATTACGTTCCATAAGTTTCCTGACAAGGATAGCCCCAACTTCATCCATCCTGGTCGCTTCTAATTTCCCTCGCCCTCCTCGCGCGAACGGGGACCGGACCCCATCCACGACTACAACGTTTCTAAAATTCATTTACTCTCCCTTTGGATGTATTAAGACTACGGGTAATGTTCGATTTTCGTCCGAAATGCTTGATTATTCATAAAGGTATAAAGATAAATACACCCGGAAAGGTGTCAAAAAAAAGCGAATAATCCCTTAC
>JAZGHI010000083.1:0-3521 GCA_036480955.1 Candidatus Adiutricales bacterium | reverse complement strand
GTGCTGCCTCAAGGATTCCGAGTTTATCATCGAACGCCTGGAAAAAGAGTTGGGGATTGTACCCGGCCAGACCACGGATGACGGCGCGTTTTCCCTTGAAACGACTAACTGCATCGGGGCCTGCGATCAGGCTCCGGCCATGCTGGTGAACGACGCTGTCCACGGCCACTTAAAACCAGAAAATATATACGAAATATTAAGCAGTTACAATTAAATTATAAAGGAGCGCTTTACGTGCCTGAACAGCGAGTGGTAACACAGAATGTGGGAAAAATTGATCCCCACGATATCTCGACCTGTTTGGATCATGCGGGTTTCGAGGCCCTGAAAAAAGCTCGAGATGAACTGTCGCCTGAGGAGGTTATCCGGGAAGTGAAAGCCTCCGGCCTGCAAGGCCGTGGGGGCGCGGGCTTCAATTGCGGATTAAAGTGGGAGCTGGCCAGAAAAGCGGGTGGGGAGGAAAAATTTCTGATAGTAAACGCGGACGAGGGAGAAGTGGGTACTTTCAAAGACCGGTTTCTTCTGCAAAACGACCCCTTTACCCTCATCGAGGGGCTGGCCATAGCCTGCCGGGCCATCGGTGCCGGAGTCGCCTACATTTATTTGCGGGCCGAATATCATTATCTGACAGCTGATTTGATCAAAGCCCTGGATCAGGCCAAAGAAATGGGCTTTCTGGAAAGCCTGGATTGCCGGATAGTGGAGGGAGCCGGGGCCTATATCTGCGGTGAGGAATCGGCCCTGATGGATTCTATCGAGGGGCTGAGGGGAGAGGCCCGTTACAGGCCGCCTTTCCCGCCGGAGAAAGGGCTTTGGCAGAGGCCGACTATCATTAACAATGTTGAGACCCTGATGAATGTTCCGCGAATAATCCTTAATGGTTCCAAGTGGTTCAATGAAATCGGGACCGAAAAAAGCAAAGGCACAAAATTGTTTTCCGTAAGCGGGGACGTGGAAAAGCCGGGCGTATACGAGATGGTCATGGGGAGCAGTCTGAAGGAATTAGTCCTGGACCTGGCCGGAGCCTCAAAGGTCAAGCTGGCGCAGGTAGGCGGAGCGTCCGGCGGAATAATACCCGCGGATTATCTCGATACACCTTTGTCTTATGAGACCGTGCTGGGCTCGGGCGCCGTGACCGTGTTTAATCAAACCCGGGACGTTTTGGACCTGGTCTATCGGTCCATGGAGTTTCTGTCGGAAGAATCGTGCGGCAAATGCGCTCCCTGCCGGGAGGGTACGGAAGCCATGATGGAAATCCTGGGCCGGTTGATCCGGGGTGAAGGCCGGGAGTCTGACCTCGGGGCCCTTCAGGATTTATCCCGGGCCATGGCTGATTCCGCCCTGTGCGGCCTTGGCCAAGCCGCTCCCATTCCGGTAATGGACAGCCTGAAATATTTCCGGGAAGATTACGAAAACCGGATCGAACAATCTCAAATATTACGAAGCCTTAGAAGCATAAATTGATTGAGAGGTACAAAAAGTGACCGAAGATTTGTCTGACAATGCTAAATATCTCTGCCCCTACTGCTCGACCACATATTCGGGTTTCGACACCCTCAAGACGCACGTCCTGTCTGAGCACAGCGGGGAGGAATTGCCTCAGCCCGACGGTTTAGTCAATCTGGTCATAAATACAAAAAAACAGCTTGTTCTGGTTCAACCGGAATGGACTTTATATTACCTCCTGCACGACAAGCTGGGCCTGATTGGCAGCAAACAGTTTTGTGACCGGGGCGCCTGCGGGTCCTGTACGGTAATCATGAACGGCCGGGCCATCTTGTCCTGCATGGTCCTGGCCATCGAATGTGACGGCCATACCATAGAGACCATTGAAGGGATTGCCGAGGCCGAACATCCTTTGATTGAAAATTACGCCGAGCATCACGCCATGCAATGCGGCTATTGCACTCCTGGTTTTGTGGTTACAGCCAAGGCGCTTCTGGATAGGAATCCCGATCCGACCGAGGACGAGATCAGGCGGGCCCTGGCTGGGAATCTTTGCCGCTGCGGTACCTACCCTCAACACCCGATCGCCGTGCTGGAGACGGTCAAACAGAGTCGAGAGGAAAATATTAATGCCTGAACGGGAAAAAGAGCGGATGGTGGATATGCTCGATAATCTGGGCGCGGATAAGTATCCTCTGGATGAGTTTAATTACGTCGGGAAAAGGGTCCCGCGCCGGATAGACGGATATAAAAAGGCCAGCGGCCGGGCTGAATACACCATGGACGTCAATCTGCCGGGCATGCTTCACATGAGGTTTCTTACCTCACCCTATCCTCACGCTGAAATCAAGGAGATGGACACCAGCAAAGCCGAAGCCCTTACAGGGGTGAGGGCGGTTTTGCGCTACGATGACCCCGAACTGCCGCCCACGGCCAACCTGGGCGGACACGGTCCGACCGCCGAGCCGGTTCTCCCCGGTATCGCGCACTTCCAGGGAGAGGAAGTGGGGGCGGCCGTGGCCGCGGATACCGAGGATATCGCGGAGTACGCCCTTACTCAGATAAAAGTGGAATGGACCGAGCGCCCGTTTGTGCTGGACCCCGAGGAGGCGCTGGAACCGGACGCTCCTTTAGCCAATCCCGACCTATTCGTAAGCAACCACTACAACGAGGGTTTACTCGACGTACAGGAACTGGGTGCTGTTGAAAAAGGATTTGCCGAGGCCGATGAGATAATTGAGTTCAAGTCCGTGAGGCGTCTTCATACGTGGGCCGGACCGGAGAGGCCCTGTGGTGTTTTCAGATGGAACGGTGAAAATCCCGAACTCTGGGTGAAACAGCAGCGGCCCCATATATGCAAAAGCGCGGTTTCCACCTGGTTTGGCGGTATTCCCATGAACAAGATCAAGGTCCATTGCCTTTATCAGGGGGCAAGTTTCGGGGGATGGAGCCAGGTGGCCTGGAATCTGGGCGGACATTACGCGGCCGCGGTGGTGGCCAGGAGAACCGGCCGTCCGGTAAAATGGACTTTTGACCGGCGTGAGGATTTTTTCGGCGGCGAGATGGACGAAGGAGCCTATTATTACAAGGTCGGCGCTAAGAAGGATGGGACCATCACCGCGGTTAAAGGCCGAGCCGTTCTGGCCAACCAGCAGTGGCCGGTTTTTGGTTTTTTGAAACACCTTACCGAGAATACGCGCATCCCCAATATCTACGCCAAACTGGAAGTGGTACAAACCAACAAAGGCCCGAACGTACCGGTCCGCTGCGAGCAGAACGCCAACACCCACAGCCTGACCCTGGTCTTTGACCATATAGCCAACGCCCTGGGCCTGGATCCGACCGAGGTAGCCCTGAAAAATGACGGCGCTGACGGACATGATTCGGACTGGCTGAACAAACAGAAGCTTAAGCGGGGCTTTAAAGTCCGGGACAGCTTAAGGGAGTGTATCGAAAAAGGTAAGAAGGCCATCGATTGGGCTCATAAATGGCATGCTCCCGGCACGAAAAAACTGGAAAATGGAAAGATGCACGGGTTGGCCTTTACCTGGACCCACGAATGGGACGATTCGGCC
>JAZGHI010000082.1:0-5272 GCA_036480955.1 Candidatus Adiutricales bacterium | reverse complement strand
TATCGGATTTTTTCTTGGCCGCAGCCACGGGTATTTTTGGCCGGGGTTCTGGGGCTGCTTTTACCATCCCCTTCGGTTTGGTTAGAACAGCCTTGGACGGGGTCTGGAGTTGGGCGGTTTGTCCTGTTTCGGGCATGGGCTTTTGGGCCGTTGCTTCAAGCTTTACCGGGGCCTCTCTTTTTTCTATTACTAATAACGGTTCTGTCCGCTCCTTTTTTACGGCGGCTGCTTTCGACACTGTCGGGTGCTTTTTTTGAATCAAAGCGGCCGGCAAGGATTCCGCCGGTCTGGCCGCAGCCTGGGATTCAGTTTTAACCTGGGCTGGTCTTCTCACAACCTTCTCACGAACCGGAGCTGGTTCCACGGCTTTTGCCGGCATGGACGCCGGTTTGGGCACCTCTGTTTTAGAAATCTTTGAAGATACTTTGGAGACTTTAACCGGTTCTCGGCTTACCGGCTCTTTCCGGCTCATAGACTCTGTACTGATTTTCGATCCGAGTACGTACCAGACAAGAACACCGGCCAGGGCTACGATGATTACGCCACCTAAAACCACCGGAATTTTTGATCGCTGTCTAGGGATGATGAACTTCTGGGGAGGCGGCGGTACAAGGGTGTCTGAAGCTCCGTCCAACTGCCGAACACGTTTTAAGGCGTCGTTGATCGAACTCATGTCATAAACGGCCCCAGTAAGTGGAATAACTCCAATAGCACACCAGGGTTAATAACAGAAAAAAAAGTAAAGCCGGTGTCGATTCCCTGTTTATCCAGCGGCTGAAATTGCTCCACAATCCCGGATTCCAGTCTTGACCGGCCAATTCAGTCTGGGCTTGTTTTATATGATCCGGCCTTATCAGGAGCGTCCCCTGAGCAAATGCCACCAGCAAAGCCCGGTCGCAAATAGCGTTTATGTTCCGGGGTACACCTTGTGAAAAACGATGTATGAGCCGGTAGGTGCGTGGTCCGAACCTGGCCAGACTCTGGGGACCCGCTACTGAAAGCCTGTGGTGAATGTATCTGACGGTGTCTTCGTAGGCCATGGGGCCTAAGTGACAGCGCACGGTTATGCGCTGATACAACTGGAGGAGATCGCCACGGCTTAAAATCTGGGAGAGTTCGGGTTGGCCGACCAGAACGATCTGGATCAATTTTTTGGACTCTGTCTCCAGGTTGGACAGCATCCTGATCTGTTCCAGAACGGGTATACCTAAATTCTGAGCCTCATCTATGATCAGGGCCGCGTTACGGCCGTGGGCCAGCTGATCGATCAGAAACCGGTTCAACGTATCCAGCAGGATTTCACGGGTGGGCAGGTCGGCCGCCAGGCCGAACTCGCGGTTGATGGCCCTTAAGAGGTCGATCTCGCTTAAAGAAGTATTGAAGATCAGGGCTGTTTTGGTCCCTTCATCCAAACGCCTGAGAAGCAGCCTGGTGAGAGTGGTCTTACCGGCCCCGATATCCCCGGAGATCATCACGAAGCCCTTTCGCTCATTAACCCCGTAGATCATGTGTTCCAGGGCCTCTTGATGGCCGGGGCTTAAATAGACGAATCTGGGGTCTGGGGTCAGGTTAAATGGTTGCTCATCAAACTGGAAAAAAGAAGTGTACAATCTGTGAATCCTAACGCAAGGAGTATGTAAGTGTCATAGGTCGTCCCCGGCGTTCTACCTCCACTGTCACCGTATCTAGTTCCTGAATCTGCCGGTAAAGGCCCATGATGTCTTCAGGCTGACGGACGGCCACCCCGTTCAACTTGACTATCACGTCATTATTGCGGATGCCAAGTTGGTAAAAAAGACCGTTAGGCCGTATTGATGACAATTGAAAACCATGCGGTTCGTTATTCTTGAGATAAGGCTGCACACGCACCTGGGACATGAGGCTGTATAGATCCGTTATGTCCCGGTTCAGAACTTCACGGCTGACAATAAAGCGGTTGCGGCCCGTGGCCCGGGCAATCTTCGATTCCGGGGTTTTGGTCCGGGTGGCTCGCGGAGCGGTTCTCCGGGGGGTATTCCTTGGAGCGGATCTTCTTGCTGGAGTGGATTTCGGCTCGACTATTTTCAGTTTCTCAACCGTTCCTTGACGGCGAAGATGGATCTCCTCCGGGGCCACTGCAATTAATACGGCCCCGTCGATCTGGTCCCCGATCCGATACAGATCCTGTTTTCTGGTTTTTATCGTCTCCAGAATAGCGTACGACATGTTCGGCCGCGGACCAATGATAGTACCCCTCAATCGTAAAACGAGGTTTCGTTTTTCCACCACAGGTGTCGGCGCTGACTCGGCGGCAGGTTTTTGCGTAACATCCTGTTTCTCCGGCTGTAGAGAAAACATGTTCTCCCGGACTATGTTCTCATATTCTCGCAGGGACCGGGACTGGGGGACCAGGCTTTCAGATATTTCCACAGGCGCTTTCTCTTTGGCCCAGTCATCCAGCCGGTAGGCGAAGAGGGTCATACCCAGGTTAACGCCGGACCAGACGATGACACCCAGAATCAGCAGGTGTCCCATCCATAGGTAATGTTTAGTTGAAATAGTCATGATTTCCGGATTTGAAAGTGAAAATTCCTCAAATTATTTAGTATCATACCATAAATCCCTTGAAAATAAACTACCCAACGGCAGACCACAGGTATCCAGAAGGAACGCGTAAAATGAAGGAAATACACCCTTCCATCCGATAAAAGCTGTTGACGGAACGTTCAAACCGCCAGTCAGGTGGTTAAAATTCCAATCTATTTTCGCTGCTGAATCGCCTCGAGATCTGCCCTGGCCATCAACTGGACAAGGTCTGTAAATCCTGTTTCAGATTCCCAGCCTAGTCTACTCTTGGCTTTCTGCGGATTTCCTATCAAAGACTTGGTCTCCCAGTCCCTAAAAAGAGATCGGTCCACCTCCAGGAATTCTCGAAAATCAAGGCTGAGGGCCTCAAAGGCGGTCCGGCAGAAGTCTTCCACGGTATGTGGCCGGCCGGTGGCGAGGATATAATCTTCGGGCTCTGATTGCTGTAGCATGAGCCAGAAGGCACGGACATAATCTCCTGCAAAACCCCAGTCCTTTTCCGCTGAAGTATCTCCCAGGATGAGCTTGTCCTCAAGGCCCAGTTTTATGCGGGCCGCGGTTTTGGTTATTTTTCTGGTGACAAAAGTATCCGGCCGCCGGGGTGACTCATGATTATAGCAAATCGCGGAGCAGGCAAAAAGTCCCTGTTCTTCCCTATACGCCCTGATCATCCCCTGGGCGTAAGCCTTTGACCAGCCATAAGGATTTCGGGGAGAAAGCCTGGTTTCTTCCGTCTGAGGACTTTCCTCGGGATTTCCAAAAATTTCCGAAGACGACGCCTGAAAAAATCTAGCCGACGGGAGAATCCGTCTCGTGCATTCCAAGAGTTGAAGGGCCCCCATGGCCGTCACTTCAGCCGTGAGGTAAGGTTTTTTCAATGAAAGCGCTACATTTGATTGGGAAGCAAGGTTGTAGATTTCATCCGGACGGCTTGCTTCCAGAACGCTGTTCAGGGACTCCGAATCTCTGAGATCGCCCGCATAAAAATCAATCTTATCCTTTATAGATGAAAGGAAACTGTATTTACCCGGATCAAAATCCAAATCCAACCCGCAAACATGGTAGCCGAGGCTTATAAGGAATTCGGCTAGATACGAACCGTCCTGGCCTGAGATCCCGGTAATCAGGGCCGTTTTCATATAACTGGTTTTTCTCCGTTTTTAACCCGCCGGTTTCTTTCCAGGTCAGCCTCAACCATCATGCCGATCATCTCCTCGAAACTAATCTCCGGTTCCCAGCCTAATTCCTTCCGGGCCTTGCTGGCGTCGCCCAGAAGATGGTCTACTTCAGCCGGACGCATATACTGTGGGTCCGTTACCACAAAATCCTTGTAATCCAGGTCCAGATAGCTGAAAGCCGCCTCACAGAAATCCCGCACGCTGTAATCCCGGCCGGTGGCCACAACATAATCGGAGGGCTGGTCCATCTGGAGCATGAGCCACATTGCTTTAACGTAATCTCCCGCGTAACCCCAATCCCTTTTTGAGTCCAGATTCCCCAGGCTCAGGTTTTTATCCATTCCCAGCTTGATCCTGGCCGCGCCATCCGTGATTTTGCGGGTTACAAATTCCAGTCCCCGGCGAGGGGACTCATGGTTAAAGAGAATACCCGAACAGCAGAACATATCGTAACTTTCCCGGCAGTTAACCGTGATCCAGTGTCCGTAGACTTTAGCCACGCCATAGGGACTACGCGGGTGAAACGGCGTCTCTTCATTCTGCGGCACTTCCTTGACTTTCCCGAACATCTCCGAGGACGAGGCCTGGTAGTAACGAATTTTGGGATCGACAACACGGATGGCCTCTAAAATACGCGTTACACCCAAAGCCGTGAACTCTCCGGTCAAGACCGGCTGGTTCCAGGAGGTGGGGACAAAAGACATGGCCGCCAGATTGTAGACTTCATCCGGCTCGGCGCCTTGTACGGCCGAAATGAGCGAGTTCTGGTCGAGCAGGTCACCCTGTATGAACTCGATCTTGGTCTGAAGATGTATGATGCGCCCGTAATTACTCAAACTTAAACGGCGCACCAGACCAAATACGTTGTATCCCTTGGCCAGCAGGAATTCCGCCAGGTACGATCCGTCCTGACCGGTGATGCCGGTGATTAGTGCTGTTCTGGAAATGGTAAGTCTCCCCCTTTTATAACATCTACATCGGCTTGACAAAAATTGGCCCGATGAAACCATTTGATACAACTTTTCAGGCCAATTATCAAATAATCATTGATTTTTTACCGCGGGTTATCCGTTCGCAACTATTTTTAGTTTATGGAATTTCTTTATACATACCTTTTCTGGTGCGGTCAAGCAGCTGAGAACTCCCGCTTTTTGACGACAGGTCCGAATATCAGCAGTATCCATCAAATGGCCCCAAAAGTATAGAGGTAACATTTAAATCCAACTTCCAATGCCACTTCTTTACCCACCGCCGTGGGCGATCAGGAAGTAGAATAGAGCAAGAGAAATAAGGGGTCAAGCGGGTGAAAGGGGATATTTTGTGGATGGAACAGGGATAAAAGGGGTGTAAAAACAGGATAGATTGTACCCAGTTCTTATTTAATTTACTATATTTTTTTTTGCTGATCGAAAATTCGGGATATACGCCGCTGAAATTACCCACTTTTGTGCGGATCGCGGCAACCGCGTGCAGATCACGTGCCAATTGCGGCGCGTTTTCCGCACCCCGGTATAATCCGGGTATACGCC
>JAZGHI010000081.1:0-3709 GCA_036480955.1 Candidatus Adiutricales bacterium | reverse complement strand
AATCTTTGTTGTTTTAAGAACACCCTTCTTGATGTAATCAATCATCCGGCCTGGTGTCCCGATGACCAGGTCTACGCCCTTGATTAAGGTTTCCGCCTGCCGCTGATAATCGATGCCGCCAACGACCAGGCCCTGGGTGAATCCGGTGAAATGACCCAGGACTTGAGCGTCGTCGAATATCTGGATGGCAAGTTCTCGGGTGGGGGCGATGATGAGAACCGATGGGAGGCCGGCTCGGCGGTCGCTCAGTTCCAGGAGCCGGTTAAAAATAGGCACCAAAAAAGCAGCCGTCTTTCCGGTACCGGTTTGGGCCTGGCCGGCCACGTCTTTGCCCTCAAGCCCGAGGGGAATAACCTCGGCCTGTATCGGAGTGCAGTGAGTGAAACCGGCCTTATCCAGACCGGCTAAGACTTCCTCGGCCAATCCGAACTGGTCAAAAGAGGTTTCTGTCAGGAAATCGGGATGATCCGGTCGATGGAGGGGAGAGTCGATATCCGAGGCTGTTTGCGGTTCGCTGCTGTTTTTATTCATGCTCATCTCTCAGTGGACCAGGCTGGTGACCGGGACCAATTCTACTTTTGATTTTAGGTAATTATATTCATCTGTCAAGACTTGGCAGGTTTCGTAATACGGGTGCCCAATGGCTATGGCCTGCCCGTTCTGGCGGGCCAGGGCCACCAACCGCCTCAGTTGAACCCGAATAGCTTCCTCCTCCTGTATGTTGTCCAGAAACACCGCCCGCTCGGCAGTCTTTATCCCCAGACGTCTGGCCAGGCCATTAGCCTTTGTTCTGGCGCTGGTACGGCTGTCCAGGAAGAACAGGCCCTGTCTTTTTAATTCCTCCAAGACCCAGGTCATGCGTTCCGAATCTTCAGTAAAACTGGAACCCATGTGGTTATTAACCCCGGCTAGATTGGGCACTTCCTGAATGGCCGCCAGGACTGCCTCTTCCACCTGGCCACGGTCCATAGTCCGGAACAGCGCTCCCGGACCCGGATTAAATTCCGGATAATGGGCCGGTTCCATGGGAAGATGAAGCACGACCACCTGCCCGGCCTCATAGACCGCCCGCGCCATCTTTTGTGAGTGCGGTTGGAACGGAAGGATGGCAAAAGCCATGGGCGCATCGATCTTCAAAAAGCATTCAACCAGAAGCATATCCTGGCCCAGATCGTCAATAACCAAGGCCACTTTTGGTTTTTTCACCTCGGGGGCCGGGACCGGGCTGATAGGCGGGAGAAAGGCCTGTTTTGGAGTGACCAGCCGAAAAACGTGTGTCGGGAGACCGTTAATACGCAACTTGACGCTGGTAATCTGCCCTTTGCTGGAGGTGGTCATCCTTGGACTGGGCTGAATCGAAAGTTTCCGAAAAGCGGATTCGAGCGCTTCAGTCAATCTTTCCGCTTTGATATCCTGCGGTAGAAGGACCTCTATTGTGGCCAGGTGCCATTCCAACGCGCGGGATGTCTTCCGGACTAATTGGGTGTAACGTATATCTTTTTCCGGAATGTTCAGATCTCCCAGGATACGCAAAAGGGCCTGGTCGACCTGCTTTATCTGTCTGTCCAGCCGGTTGTTTTCTTCGAATGCGGGCGGCGATTCGGCCCGGCGCTTTTTAGGAGCCGGTTTTGTACGGGGAAGGAGCTTTGGGGCCGCTTGTGGAGAGGTAATATGTTCTAAGGCACCCAGAAAGTACAGGATAATAATGGCTATCAAGGCCCCGATGACAATTCCCGATAACAGCAGGACCAGGCCTGACTTCAAGCGAGTCCCTGGGCCTGTTTTTCGGCGTGAAGCTGAGCTCCTTTTTTTTTTCCTCGGACTCGCCTTTGCCCTGGATCGAGACTTGGATTTCGAGGTCTTAGCCTGGCTTTTTTTTGTCTGTGCTTTGGATTTATCTTTCGAATTCCGGGATTTACCTTTCGGCGGGGAAGGCATTATTTTTTATTCCCGGCAACCTTAATCGCTGACATTACCTCCCCGGCCTTTAAAAGCTCTAAAGCCTTTTTCAATTGGGGATCGATCTCGAGCCGTTCCTCGAGGGTCATTTCCGATAGAAGTTTTCTCTCCTTATCGGGTTCCTTTTTTTCCCCGTGTTCTTTCTCGGGTTCGGCCTCAGTCTCAACCGGCTTCTCGACCTGTTCTTTTTCGGTTTCATCCTCCCCTTTCAGGTGGTTTTTAAGGTCTTTTTCCGAGGGGATTTTTATCTTGAAACCGCTGGGAACGACCACGTCCGGGGTGATGCCTTTGGCCTGGATGGACCGGCCGTTAGGGGTATAGTAGCGGGCCGTAGTCAGTTTTAGTCCCGAACCGTCGGGAAAGGGTATTATACTTTGAACAGAGGCCTTGCCGAAAGTCTGAGCGCCCAGAATCAGGGCTTTTTTATGGTCCTGAAGCGCGCCGGCCACGATCTCGGCAGCGCTGGCCGTACCTTCATCGACCATGACTATGACGGGATAGTCCCCAACCACCACAAAGTCCCTGGCTTTATGTTTGACATTCTGACGCTTGGCCCTGCCTTTGGTGTAGACGATAAGACCTTCATCAATAAAAAGATCGGCCACCCCGATGGCCTGGTCTAACAGTCCCCCTGGATTTCTACGTAAATCAAGGATCAATCCCTCGAGCGGTACTTCACCGGACTGGAGCTTGATCAAAACATCACGGGATTCTTTAGTCGTCTCGGGCAGGAAGTGACTGATACGGAAGTAGCCGTAACGGTTCTCCAGGATTTCAGACCTCACGCTCCTTAAAGGTATAACGTCACGGACTATGGAAATATCAATTGGTTTGGTTTCGCTTTCCCTTGTAACGGTCAGGACAACGGTCGTACCCCGCGGCCCGCGGATCAATTTTACCGCTTCGCTCAAGGACATATCCTGGGTGGTTTTGCCGTCGATCTTGGTGATTGTGTCCTGGCTGAGTAAACCGGCGCGAAAGGCCGGAGTGCCGTCAATGGGTGCGACTACGGTCAGAGCGCCGTTCTTTAATGTGATCTCGATACCCACCCCTATGAAGCTGCTTTTCGTATCCTGTTTGAATTGGCCAAATTCATCCGGCGTGAGGAAAGAAGAGTGAGGGTCCAGTGTTTGAACCAGTCCTTTAATGGCTCCGTAAATGAGGTCTTCGGCTTTCTTTTCTTCGACATACCGTTCCTGAACTTCATATAGGACCTGGGACAAAATTTTGATCTTGGCATAGGTATCGTCCCTTCGGCCAGTGGAGGCCTGGCTTAAGGGGAGGATCAGAATCCCAATTAGTATCAAGGCGGCGAAAAGGCCCCGCTTATTAATCTTCTTAAACATTTTATCTCTCCCTAACTTCTGACTTTTGAGCCTGTTTAGAACCGAACCATGGGCCCGGGTCCAGGGCCCGGCCACGAAGTCTGATCTCCAAGTATATTCCTCTTTGATTCTTTTTTCCAGCGTTTGGTACAACCCCCAAAGCTTCACCCCTATCCACCATATGGCCGGCTTCGAATATTACATGAGACAGACCAGCTGTCAGGGTGTAGTATCGGCGGCCGTGGTCAATAATTATTACGTTACCATATCCCTGAAGCCAATCGGCAAAAATAATTTTTCCAGCCGAAACCGCCCTGACCGGACTTCCTGCCCGGGCGATTATGGACACGCCCTGTCTGGTATTGTAGGTCCCGAAAAGCCCTGGATTGCGCCCGAAATGATCCTTGACACGCCCCTTCACCGGC
>JAZGHI010000080.1:0-4496 GCA_036480955.1 Candidatus Adiutricales bacterium | reverse complement strand
TAGTACCTTTATTGGGCTGATCCTTGAGCAGACCGGCTATAGTCTTGAGCAGCGTTGTCTTGCCGGCTCCGTTTGGCCCCAGAACCGCGAATATCTCCTGTTCCTGCACCTCGAGCGATATGCCTTGCAGGGCATAGATGCGGTCGTAGTATAGGGTTTCAATACTGGCTATCTTGAGTAAAGATGTCATGTGATTTTTCCGTTTTTTATTAGTTACAGCAGAATACTCCGTCATTTATGGCGGAGATGCATGCAATTTTAAAAAATGATTCTTACTCCGTTGAATATGCCCCGCCTTTCAAGGCGGGGATATTTACTCTTACCGGCTGTAACTCAAATTACAGAGGGTGTCCGGGCGATTATATTTATAGTTTTGGTATTTGTGGTCCTAAGCTCCTCATTTAAGATTATGGCCTGAACGCTTTCTCCCGTATCCTTTCGAAACACTTCAGTCCGCACCCAGATAGGCTGTAATCACTTCCGGTGTTCGCTGAACATCTTCGGGGCTGCCTTCCGCGATCTTTTTGCCGTAGTCAAGGGCAATCATCCGGTCGGCCAGTTTGGACGCGATCCTCAGATCATGCTCCACCAGGAGGATGGCCATCTTGTACCTGCCCTGGATCTCCCTGATGCGATAGGCGGTCTCCTCTTTCTCTTCCGCGGTCAGCCCGGAGACAGGTTCATCCAGAAGGAGCAGACTGGGTTCCATGGCCAGAGACCGGCCCACCTCCACACTCTTCTGAACACCGAAGGGGCAATCAGCAACTCGGGCCTGCCGGTAGGCCTGCAGGTCCAGAAATTCGATGATTTCCTCGACCACCTCCCGGTGGCGCAGTTCCTCGCTTCTGATCCGCAGAAAGGGATGAAAAGGATTTTTCTTGAATTTGATGTGTCTGCCCAGAAGCATATTATCCAGAACGGTCATGTTGAGAAACAGGCGCAGATTCTGGAAGGTGCGGGCGATACCCTTTGAGGCGACTGAATCAGGGGAGAGCCCTCGCAGGCTCTCTCCCTGAAAAAGTATCCGGCCTTCGTCGGGACGGTAGACACCGGTGATACAGTTGAACATGGTGGTCTTCCCTGAACCGTTGGGACCGATGACCGCCAGGATCTCTTCCTTTTCAAGGGTGACATCGATCTGGTCCAGGGCCTTTATCCCGCCGAAATTGATGGCCAGCCGCTCGATTTCAAGCAAAGCCATAGTCTAGAAATATGACTCGAAGACTATATAGCCTGTTATGGGTTTGATCCTTCCATTTTCGGCTCTTGAGAGCCTGATACCGTTTAATCCGTGATGCCGGTCAGGTCCGTACGTCACCGGAGAGCCCATACCTTCGGGTTTCCAGTCCTTGATGGACTCCATGGCCGCGATCAGTTTGTCAACGGTCAGATCTCTCCCGGCCCGTTTGAGGCCTTCCACCAGGTGCATCATTGATATCGAACCAAAGATGGCCAGGTTCTCCATACCCTTTATTTTAGGATTGTACTTCAAAAGTATCTCTATTACCTGGTCGGCCTTCGTATCGAAAAACGGGAGATCAGCGTGGGCCACCTGCGCGGGGTATACACCTTCCCATAGCTTACCGGCGAGCTTGAACATGATGGGGTCACCGACAGGGAAAGAGGTCATGACCGTAGGTTTATAACCAACCTTGGCCATTTCTTTCATGATGAGCGCGGCGTGTGTGGGAGTCGGAAGCATGTAAAGGGTGTCTGCTCCCGATTCTTTCAGCTTCAAAGCGTGGACGCTCAAGGACCGTTCGGTGACTTCATATGGGATCGAGGCTACCAATTTTGTTCCGGGCAAGTCCTTAACCGCCTTCTCCACACCAACCAGACCTAGTTTCCCGTAGTCATCATTCTGATAAAAGACGGCGAATTTCTTGCCTTTCAGGTTTCTATAAGCGTATTTAATAATCCAATCGGCCTCATCCTCGTAGTCAGGATAGGTGAGGAAGAGATAGCGGAGCTTATCTTTAGGGTAATCCGCAAATATGCGTGTATTTCCGTAGCCCATGACCATGGGCATCTTGTTTTCGGCAAAGAAGTCCCGGGTCGTGTGGAGCACCGCCGTTCCGAGGAGACCCGCCACGACAAAGACCTTATTTTTCATTTGCTGTAGGTTTGCCAGGGCACGCGCTGGATTGTATCCATCGTCCACAAGAATAATCTTTAATTTCCGTCCGTGGATCCCGCCCTGGTCGTTAATATGATCGGCCCAGGCTTTGGCCGCCAGGGCGGTCACGCCCCAGAGCGCCGCCGGGCCCGTAAGCGGCGTGGTCATACCGATTACAATCTCGTCATCCGTTACACCTCTGACTTTGTCTGCCGCGCCAACTGTAGCTGGTGCGAATAAAAAAACAACAATCAGGATTCCAACCCAAAATACTGTCCTCTTCATGGCTTCCCCCTTCATAAAAAAATTAAGTTAATTCAGTTAGAAGAAAATTCGCTTAACAGTCCGCTCTATACTATGGGCCAGGTTAGTGAATGGTTATAAATATTGATAAATAAAATAGTTGCGCTTTATCTACCACTTTGCAGTAGATGTGTCAACACATTAGGCTGTGCACATTAGGTTGTACTATTCTGATAAAAACCTGATGATTCCATTGCTTACCGTGATCGGCCTTTCGAAATGGGCGGGTGGCCGTCCCCGCTATAGCTGAATAAATACCCCCTCCCCCCGAAAATTCTCATTATGGTATTTCTTAATTTACGGCCATAACATAATTCGGGTTGCTCCAGGCAGTGTAACTTTAAATCCCGCCGGGCTTATCAGAACTGGTTTGCGGACTCTTTTTCGGAAAAAGTTCGGTGAACAAAGTAGAAATCATGCCTCCAAGAGACCAGCCAATCAGATCGATCGGCCAGGATAAACACAGGGCGTCTAATTGGAAACGTTGATTAAACGCGAGATTCATTACCAGGCCTGGTGGTAGAGTTGTACGATCTCGTCAGCCGTGGGAATTACAGGATTGTTGTCCGGGCTGCCCGAAGCCAGGCCGTCGCTGGCCATCTTTTCCACCTTCTGGTCAAAGGTTCCCAGATCGACGTTAACCGCGTCTCCCAACCGGGGAACTTTCAGGTCTTCATTGAGCTTTTTCAAGCCCTCGACCAGAGCCTCGCCGGCCGCCTCGTCGGGATCTTGATCCGCGGCTAAGCCCATTACCCTGGCGATATCGGCGTACCGCGAGGGATTGCCGGAGATGGAAAACTCCGTGACCGCCGGAAATAAAACGGCATTGGAGAGGCCGTGAGGTACGTGGTAGAGCGCCCCGATAGGCCGGCTCATACCGTGCACCAGGCAGACACTGCTGTTGGCAAAGGCCATGCCCGCCTGAAGAGAGGCCGTCATCATGCCCTCCCTGGCCCGGGCGTTTGCCGGCTCATTAAAGGCGGTAAGGAGATTTTCAGAGATAAGCCTGACCGCGTAAAGGGCAATGGGATCGGTCATGGGATTGGCCTTCACCGAGACGTAGCCCTCCACGGCGTGCACCAGTGTGTCCAGGCCCACGTTGGCCGTCAGGTCGGGAGGACAGCTCATGGTCAATTCGTAATCGACCAGGGCGCAATCGGCCAGAATGTTGGCGTCAAGCATCATCATTTTAACGTCGCGCTCGGTGTCCCCAATGACGGCCACCTTGGTGACCTCGGCCCCGGTTCCGGCCGTGGTGGGTATAAGCATGACCGGGACGCCCTTCTCCGGCACATTGTGCAGGCCCGCGTACTGGCTTATAGGCATCGGGTTAGCCGTCATCACCGAAATCACCTTGGCGCAGTCCATGGGGCTGCCGCCGCCCAGGCCGATGATAAGGTCACAGTTTTTACGTTCGAATATTTCCAATCCCTCGATGACGTTTGTGTCGGTTGGATCCGGCTGGACACCGTCGAAAGAGGTAATTTCAATACCTTCTTTCCTTACGCTCCCGGCAATCCGGTCGGCCAAGCCGCTTTCCACCATGAAAGTGTCCGTTACCAGAAGGGCCCTGCCGGCCTTAAATTTTCGGGCCTGGATGCCCGCTTCGCTGCTCGCGCCGCCGCCGGTAATGATGGTTGATGGAACATTAAAGATTGTCGTCATTGTCTGATAACCCCTTTCCGTAATCGCCAGGACAACGGCTTAAGCGCCCTTTATCGATTTTATAACTCCTCTAATTTCGCCAAATGGGCCTTATGCTTTTTGGCCAGGATCCTACATACCCGTGACACCTCAGGCAGCGCCTTTATCTTCCCCGAGGCCACTGTATAATAGTTGAAAGCCTTTTCCTCGAGCCGCTGCGCCTTTTCCAGCGACTCAGTGGAACTCATCGTATCCACTCCATCACACTCGTCCATGAAGGGCGTGCGGACAAAATCCTTTACCGGTTCCAAAATCATTTCGGTGACATTTTCCCGGCGGGACCGTTGGACGATCTTTATGTTCTTTCCGGTGGCGGCGCCTAATTCGGTAAACGTGTCTTTATAATCGGCGCACTCAGGATTTAAAGCCGCGG
>JAZGHI010000079.1:0-2215 GCA_036480955.1 Candidatus Adiutricales bacterium | reverse complement strand
CTCGAATCCTTAGACCCTTGACCCCTTGAATCCTTATCATTTTCATCAACTCTTTTGGAGATGATTCCAGAATTTTAACTCTGAACGATTAAAAGAAACGAGGCGATTGTTGGTGATGGGGCAGGGCGGTGTGTATTTTTTCCGGCTTTCCCGAAGATTGAAAAATGAGGTAGTCGAGGGCGCGGGATAATGATCAAGAGTAGTTGCCATAGATAAGTTCCGGTTCGTCGCTGACAGTCTGCCTTGGGTTAGCACTCTGACGAATGAAGGCTAATTCCGATAATGAATAAAAGGAACATCTTTCTGGCGATTGCTCTTGATGGTGTACTTATAAAACCGCGTGACAGTTCCCCTGATTCTCCCGCCCTTTAATTACTCATTAAAACTTATAGCCCAAAGTAAGCCCGGCGTGTAATCCGCCGATCCTGATGTTTGGAGCGTTGAAGATCGATACATTGGCCGCGGAATACCTTAAATCCCCTCCGATAGTAATTCGTTCGGTCAGTAAATAATCGAACCCGAAGTCCAGCCATATTCCAAAACCGTTATCATCGTCGCCCGCGTTTCGGAGCGTGACGTCGAGGATGGCCTTCATAAAGGCCAGTCCTCCGCCCGCGTAGATTCTGAGTTTCGGGTCATCCTCAAAGTATTTTCTCACGCCCAAGTTCGCTTCAAGAATACCGGCTTCAACCGAATTGCTGGATCCTCTTGAATACAGAACGTCTAAAGCCATACTCACCGGCCAGCCGTTTGGTCTGATGTCAAACAAGCCGCCAATCTGATATTGACTGCCTCTTGGCGCCCAGTCGTCTTTGTCGAGAAATTTACCCCCTAGCAGGAGCCTGGCATTGCCAGTCCAGGGTTGGTTTGATTCACCATACGCTAGTGAAGACATTGATAAAATAAGACCTGCGACCATAATCAATAATATTTTTTTCATCTCCAACTCCGATCCTTGTTTATATGGTGCCTAAGTATTTAAGTTTCGTATCCCGGGTTAGATGCTTTCAACCTGATCTCAGTCCTCTTCCAACTCTTTTATGCCCGCGTAATAGTCAAGAACCTCGGGATTTCCCAGGGCGTCCTTGTTCAGCACCGCCTGATTATGTATGACCTTTCTGACAGCCAGTTCTACCTTCTTCATGTTCAGGGTATAGGGTACATCCGGCACGGCCACGATCTTGGCCGGCACGTGCCTGGGCGAGGCGTTGGTCCGTATGGTCTGCCTGATCTTGTTTTTAATCTCGTCGGTCAATTCCAAATTCTCGGCCATTTTTACGAACAAAACCACCCGAACGTCGTTTTTCCAATCCTGTCCGACCACAATGCTGTCTTCTACCTCCTCCAGCGCCTCCACCTGCCGGTAAATTTCAGCAGTCCCGATCCTCACGCCGCCCGGATTCAAAGTGGCGTCCGAGCGTCCGTAAATTACCACTCCGCCACGGTCATTGATTTCGATATAATCGCCATGACGCCAGCAATTGGGATAAACATCGAAGTAGGCCGAACGATATTTTGACCCGTCGGGATCGTCCCAGAAATAGATAGGCATGGACGGAAAAGGCGCTGTGCAGACCAGTTCACCCTGTTGACCAATGACCGGGTTTCCGGTTTCATCGAAAGCCTCGACCCTCATACCCAGTCCCCGGCATTGCAGTTCTCCCGTGTAAACCGGGTCCATGGGATTTCCCAGAGCGAAACATCCGTTGAGGTCCGTGCCTCCGGAAATCGAGGCCAGCTGTACGTCCTCTTTGACTTCCTGGTACACGTATTCGAAACCTTCCTCGGAGAGAGGCGACCCGGTTGACAGGATCGAGCGGAGAGGCGTCAGATCGAATGCCCGGCCGGGTCTCGCTCCCGCGTTTTTCAAGGCCCCAATGTATCCGGCGCTGGTGCCGAACACGGTGATTTTTTCATCCTGAGCCAACTGCCAGAGCATACCCGGATCCGGATGGAACGGGTTGCCGTCGAACAGAACCAGGGTGGCTCCGACGGCGAGGGCGCTGGTCAGCCAGTTCCACATCATCCATCCGCAGGTGGTAACGTACAGCATAGTATCCTCCCGCTTCAGGTCTGTATGAAGTATGTGTTCCTTCATGTGGTGGATGAGTACGCCCCCCGCGGATTGAACCATGCACTTTGGCAGACCGGTCGTGCCGGAGGAATACATTATGTAGAGCGGGTGATCGGCGGGAAGCTGTTCGAATTCTATTTC
>JAZGHI010000078.1:0-3637 GCA_036480955.1 Candidatus Adiutricales bacterium | reverse complement strand
CAAACAATTACGTAAACAATTAGGCCGGAATCCAGGCATGCATAGCCAACCAGCGGCCATGGCACCCGGCTTTTTAGCTGGGGTTTCGGTTGATCAGGAGTGACAGATCTAGGCCTAACTGTAAATTACCCCTTTCCTTTCAGCCGTGGGATTGTTGGTTTCAAACCGAAATCGACTTATTTTGGGTGGTGACCGCCATTAAGGATAAATAGCAGAAGTCGTCACAGAAAGTTCACCTGAAAATCGTACCAGAAAAGAAAGGCAGAGCCATCTCCACTCTACCTTCAAAATTATTTAATTCTATGTTTTTAACTCTTAAATTTTTTCCTGATCCCTGCTAAACCGATGAGCCCAGAGCCAAGTAGCCAAACAGCCCCTGGGAGAGGGACAACGCCGCCACTGTCCGGTCGGACGATATAGTCGTTTATCGTTAAACCAATGTCTTCCCTGTAAGCAGCATAGTTCAAGGCGTTACTCCACGCAACAGCCCATTCTCCGGTAGCTCCGCCTTCCCTCCCGTCTTTAGCGTAAGAAACACCGTAAACAGGCGCTCTATCTGAAATTATTGTAAACGTCTGATTCAAGGACAAGGGCTCAGTGAAATCGAATTTGATTCCGTATATAGGATTCGGCATATCAGGATTGCCGGGGCCCCCTGACCAGGTTTCCGGGCCACTGAACGTATCTGTTTCACCAAAAGTATTGAACGGATTTCCGTCTTCGGTCACTTCCAGGATAAAATGAGATATTTCTTTCTGGGCAGTCAATACAGTGTACACATACTCCCAATGGCTATTAACCGGCGTAATGACCCAGCTCAATTCAAAAGCTCCATCAATCCAACCATCCTGCGCCGTAATACCTCCGGAAGGAGTGATTATACTGTCTCGAGAACCGGTTAATTCGCCTGACGCATCGGTGCCCCATATAAGAGAGGCCGAAGCTGGCGCCGCCAACAGGATAATAGAAATGATAAAGATGGTACTTGTGAATAATTTTTTCATGACACTATCCTCCATCAGAAAATTGTTGTTAAAACGCGTCAATACATTACCAAAGCTCTTCTGGTTAAAGAAAATCTGGCTCTTCTACTGTACTACATTGTAGTATACAGCCATTTAGTTCTACTTCAATAAGGCGAAAGTATGATTTTGATAAGAAAAGGCGTAGTACTTTTTTCCTATCCAAGAACGGTTATAATAAAAACAGTTCGATTAGCTATTTCTTACCACAAGCTTGAATCGGGGCCTATTGAGGGTTTCTAACCGTAATCATCAAAGCTTAATTAATTGAAATTATTCATCTAATCCTACCATGTTGGGATGAACAATTCATGCCTGCAGATATCTGCTGCCATAAAGACCCGGACAATGTTTGACAGGTTATACCGCGTGGGATAACATACAATTAATTAGAAAAATCTTCATAATCTCAAGCAAAAAAACAGGAGGAGAGCATGGGAGAGGTTATCCATACAACCCGGAGCCGGATCGTACGTGTCGGCGGGCCGACGAGAAGAGCGAGTATTGAAGGCTTGGAAGGGGATATCTTTTACGGCCTGCACGGCGGGATCAAGGATTTCTACAAAGCTGAACCCAAGGAGGAACACGCGGCCACGCTGGACCATATGGTGACCGCAATCGCGGCTTGAATGATGGGCACACTGGCCACGGTGCTGGCCGGCAAAAAGATACAAACCCAGGAAGAGAATTATTCAGCCGACGTGGAAGGGGAGATCGAAAACGTAGATAATGTCTTAAAGATAACCCGTATCAAGGTGAATTATAACTTGAAAGCGCCTAAAGATAAGGCCGATGACGCCAAGGACGCCCTTGTTTCGTACTTGCAGTTCTGTCCTGCCGCCCAAAGCGTAATCGGCTGTATTAAAATAGAGGATCAATTGAACTTCGAGGAACTGGCGGGTTGATACCGGTCCTGGCAATTATCGACCTTGCCGGCCATGCTTTACTGCCTGAGCAGCCAGAGGCGGTGGCCAAGGCGGTGATCGATTTCATAAAATCGCATTAATTCCCTATAAAGCCGGTCTTCTGAGGGATGTCGAGTAAGACAGGCCCTCAATTAAACCTTGATCTGGACAGCATTACCAGGAATAATACTGGTGAATTGAGATAATCTTCGATGGCATGGGAGAGGCCGAGAGCAGGCTCAAGACACTTTATTAGTCATGAGAAAGAAAGCGCTCGGCCCTTCGATCCCTTGAATCGTGGAATGGTGGAACCTTTTTCATCAACTAATCAGGCGAAAAAACCAAAAATTAATTCAGAATTTACGCAGCGAATTGACCGGGAGGTACATTAAATGTCTGACAGGGAAGATAATTTCAAAGGTGTTATCGGGAGGACTATCAAAGACTCAACTCCCGATTGGTCCAATCCGCCGGACCCTGGGGAGGGGAGCCCGAACGTGGTTTTCATCCTGCTGGATGACACGGGCTTCGCCCACTTCGGGTGTTACGGTTCGGACATAGACACACCCAACTTCGACCGGCTGGCCGAAAATGGAATACGCTACAGCAATTTTCACACCACGGCCCTCTGCTCGCCCACACGGGCCTGTCTGTTGACCGGCCGCAATCACCATTCCGTGGGCATGAGGGGCTTGGCCAATTGGAACAATGGCTTCCCCAACTGCCGGGGACGGATCACCAAGCGCGCCGCCACCATGGCCGAAATACTGAAAAACCACGGCTACAATACCTTCGCTACCGGCAAGTGGCACCTCACCCCCATGGACGAAACATCAGGGGCCGGCCCGTTTGACCAATGGCCTCTCAGCCGGGGTTTCGAACATTATTACGGCTTTCTCCAGGGTGAAACCAATCAATTCTATCCCGAGCTGTTTTACGACAACCATCCGGTAGATCCCCCGCGTACACCAGGGGAGGGATACCACGTGACGGAAGATATCGTGGATAAATCCATCCAGTTTGTGCGGGACCAGAAATCAACTGTCCCGGAGAAACCTTTCTTCCTGCACATGTGTTTCGGCGCGACTCATGCCCCGCATCAGGCGCCTAAGGAGTACGTCGAAAAATACAAAGGGAGGTTCGATAAGGGCTGGGACGAATGGCGCGAGGCCGCATTGGCCCGCCAGAAAGAGATGGGCCTGGTTCCCGAAAACACGGACCTGGCTCCGCCTAATGAGGGCGTTGTATCCTGGGAATCCTTAAGTGATGATGAAAAGAGGCTTTTTCTCAAGTACCAGGAGGCTTTCGCGGCCATGCTGGATCACACCGACCACCACGTCGGGAGGTTTATTGACTTTTTAGGCGAGATAGGCGAATTGGAGAACACACTTATCTTTCTCATGTCGGACAACGGGGCCAGCATGGAGGGCGGCTTGATCGGCGTGCTGGATACGTTCAAGGCCTTTAACGGCATACCCGAAAACGTTGACGAAAGCCTGGCCCGTGTCGATGAGATTGGCGGTCCCGACGCCAATAACAACTACCCCATGGGCTGGGCCCAGGCCGGAAACACCCCACTCAAGCGGTACAAACGCTTCACCCACGGCGGGGGGATACGGGACCCGCTTATCGTGCACTGGCCCGAGAAAATTAAAGAAAAAGGGGTAATCCGCCGGCAGTTTCACCACGTTATCGACGTGGTGCCCACGG
>JAZGHI010000077.1:0-2449 GCA_036480955.1 Candidatus Adiutricales bacterium | reverse complement strand
GCTTGGTGATTCCTGCCAGTCGATATCCGGCGCAAACAGTTCAGTGAATCGATCAGATCCATAGAATTCCGGTGTGCCGTCATTATACAATTCAACATATTTCCTAACCATATCCGCGGCTTTTCCCATTTTGTTTTCTCCCTTTTATGGTCTGAAGGTGAAGGTCTGGGGATCAGGCCGGGAGGCCTTGCGGGCCAAATCCGCAAGAACAGCGTCTCCCTCAATGCCGACCAATTGTTCCCGGTGATCTTTGATTAGATTGGTAATGGCTTTAAGGAGGAAAAATTCATAAATTTCTGGATTGCCTTTGAACTTCTTATCAAGTTGGATGTTGCTGGTAAAATAATAGATCATATAATGGAATATCCATCAAAATTTATGGCATTCTGAATTATGCGGCGTCAGCCACGATCTTCTGTTTCAAGCCTTTCCTTTGGTTTTCCCTGAAATTAAGACCTTGAGCAGGGATTGAAAAGTTTGAGACTCCTTGCCAATAAACGATTTCTCTCTCATCAAACCGGAAAGTGAATTTTTTTTCAATTAGGACATGATAATCTTCTGAACCCTGCATTGTAAAAGGAATTTCCTTGGTAGTCAGCAGACTGGGTGCTTTTCAGTATTCATTCAGTAGCCTCCAATATTTCAAGCTCGCAAAACAGTAACATAGGATAATGATCATGCAATCCGACACCAGGGCCGATAACCACCATATCTAGTGCTATCACCCCTCAAGGCTGGTCAGGATCCGCTTGATTGGTCCGTCCATCTGACCTTCTCAATTTTGTTGGATCAGGTTTTGGGTGCAGGTCACTGGCTGCAACAGTAACGACCGCAGGAAGTTAATCACGAAATACGCTCCGGGTTCGGAGTAATCAAAATTTTGCAGAGGTGTAGATCTGCGGTTTGGTCTATGAAGTTGAGGGTTATGTTTTCCCATAGAGCCTTCTTTTTTTCATTGACCAATACACCTGTTACGCCTCACGCGGGCGGGTGACAATTTGATCATTTTCCACCTCACGCGGGCGGCCCTTATGGACGCGTTATGCCTTTACAGAAATCCGTCACACTGCGGGCGGTCTCCGCTGTTATTTCCGGGCAGGCAATGGGAAAGAACTCCGTACCGTGGACCGTTCCCATCACCTGGCGACAGACGGCAGGCACGCCGGCCCGCATCAATTTCCGGTAAAAATTGATGCCTTCGTCCCGTAAGGGATCGCATTCATTCACACTTATCATGACCGGGGGCAGTCCTTTTACGTCTTCTTCGGTTGCAAAACCGGGCCAGGCCAGGGGGTTTCGGGCCTCGAGGGCCTCAATGCCATAGGCCATGGGATAGTTGGGGCTGTGCAGGTCCAGAGAGATGCCGTTATTTTCAATGGAGCTGGGATTTTCATCAAGAGGCCAGATGCCGGCGATATAGGGGCAGAGAGCATAAAGGCCCTGGATCAGGCCGATATCCCCGTCCTGTTTCAGTTTAAGACCGGTAGCCAGGGTCAGGTTTCCGCCGCCGCTTTCACCGGCGATTATGATCTGGCCGGGATCGATGCCAAGTTCCGCACTATTGGCAGCCACCCATTTCAGGCCGGAAACGCAGTCGTTAAGCCCGGCTGGAAAGGGTTCCACTTCAGGGGTTGAAGACGGAGTTAGGCAGTTCCTGAAATCCACCATGGCCACGGCCAGGCCGTGGGCGGCCAGGATCCTGCCCCAGGCTGTGTAGTTGCCGTCATAGCAGGAACAGTACATCATACCGCCGCCGTGGATGTAGTAAATGCAGGGCAGGGTTTGGCCGTTGTCCGGACGGATATACTGGATGTTTATGGAGTTGCCGTCTGGGTCGGAGGTGAATGTTTTAGTGGTGGTGGAAAGGCCTGTCGAGGGTGCGACCTCTTCGGTATTGCAGGTGTTCATAAAGGCCAGTGTCCTCTCGCGTATGGCTTTGGCTTCATCGGTGTCCTCCCGGGCCAGCAATTCCTCCCGGTTGGCCGCCGGTTCCTCGGGGGGCAGGTCAAATGCTCCGAATACGGTTTTAATGCGCGGGTCGATCCTGGGGTCTTCAGTCAGTTTGCTCATGGCTTTTTCCTCGTTTCTTCCAGCCCTGCAAATAACAGGTGAAAAATGAATAACATGGCATAGAATCAGGAAGAGCTTAACGCGTTTAAGAGCTAAGCAATCAGGTTAAACTCGAATTATGCGGCAAATGTCGCGATTTCAATGTTATTAGCCCTCTGATCCCTTTCGAACAAGTATAATTCGTCCGAAAAACTTGTTCCCTTCTTGAAATGGGCCAATTTTCGCCAGATTCTCTGAAAATCCTAAGTTTTCTCAGTTTTCGGACATAATAATCCATGGACGCACTCTCAGTCAAACATAAATCTTTCTGTCAGCCATAACCAAATACTGCTTTGTAATGGTGGCGCTGTGGGAATGCCGATGCTACATGCACCCATCA
>JAZGHI010000076.1:0-2706 GCA_036480955.1 Candidatus Adiutricales bacterium | reverse complement strand
GATTCAGGCGTGGAAACGCTGCTGGATGATCGGGACGTTCGGGCCGGGGTAAAATTCAACGACGCCGATTTGATTGGAATTCCGTTACGGGTGGCCATAAGCAAGCGAACCCTGGAAAAGGACCAGGTCGAGTTTAAAGAGCGGACTTCGAGCGAGATGGTTTTTATGAAACTATCTGAAGCGCCTCACAAGATACTTGAAATTCGTGATAAAATGCTGAGAGACTTGAACGGAGGGGATTAGTAAACTGCGCCGTCTTTCTGACATAATCGATCAAATTGCCGAGTATCACCCCAAGGCGGATCTGTCCACTGTGGAGAAGGCCTACGTGTACTCCGCCAAGGTACACCAGGGCCAGGTCAGACAATCGGGAGAACCTTACCTGTCTCATCCGCTAGAGGTGGCCGGCCTCCTGGCTGATATGAAACTTGACGTGGCCACGGTTACGGCCGGATTTTTACACGATACCATTGAGGATACGACCGCCACTTTAGAAGACATCGAGAACATGTTCGGGGGGGAGGTGGCCGGTATCGTGGACGGCGTTTCCAAGATCAGTCAGATCACTTTCTCCACCCATGCCGAGAGGCAGGCCGAGAATATGCGTAAAATGATTCTGGCCATGGCCACCGACATCCGGGTTATTCTGGTTAAACTGGCTGACCGGATTCACAATATGCGAACCCTCGGCTTCATGCCTCTCTCAAAGCAGGCGAACATAGCACAGGAAACCCTGGACATTTACGCGCCCCTGGCCTCCAGGCTCGGTATCCATAAGATTCAGTCTGAATTGGAGGATCTATCCCTGTTTTACCTCGAACCGGAGATGTACGAAGCAGTGAGGTCCGGTATTGCCAGACAGAGGGGGGCGAGGGATACGTACATACGCGATACCATCGAATACATCAAACCCAAGATAGAAGAGTTCAATATTTCCTGTCAGATCGAGGGCCGGTCCAAGCATATTTACAGTATCTACAGAAAGATGATCGAGCAGAACCTGACTATTGAGCAGGTCTATGATCTCATCGCCTACCGGATCATTGTTGAATCCTTAAAGGACACTTACGCTATCCTGGGTGTGATCCATTCCTTGTTCAAACCGATCCCGGGGAAGTTTAAAGACTATATCTCCCTCCCGAAGGAGAATGGGTATCAGTCCCTCCACACGACAGTTATCGGGGCTCAGGGAGAAAGAATGGAAGTCCAGATTCGAACGCACGAGATGCACCTGTACGCGGAAAACGGTATCGCCGCCCATTGGCGCTATAAAGAGGATGACCGGACCGAGGAGACTGAGAGTGTACGATTCGCCTGGCTTAGATCGCTTTTGGAATGGATCCAGGACTTGAAGGACCCTAACGAGTTCCTGGCCAGTTTGAAGAGGGATCTCTTCCCGAACGATGTTTATGTTTTTACCCCGGCTGGTGATGTTAAGGAATTACCGAAAGGCGCGACCCCGGTTGATTTTGCCTATGCCGTTCACTCCGAAGTCGGCCATAGATGCACCGGCGCGAAAATCAACGGAGCAATCGTTCCTCTCAAATATCAGCTTCAAAACGGCGATACGGTCGAGATTATTACCAGCAAGAACCACGTCCCCAGTAAGGACTGGCTCAATTTTACCGTCACTTCAAAGGCCCGTAATCGTATCCGGCAGTGGTACAAGATCGAAGAACGAACCCGGTCCATCACTTTAGGCCGAGAGCTGCTAGAAAAATCATTCCGGCGCGGCGATCTAAATTTTAAGCAGCTTCTTAAAGAGGGTGAGATGGAGCGGGTAGCTGCGCATTTTTCTTTAACCGGGTCCGAGGATCTGTTGGCCTCGGTAGGTTTCGGAAAATTAACCGCCAACCAGGTGCTGGGTAAGTTCAAAGCCCCGGAAGAAAAAGCTCATTCCCTGATGGACCGGATGGTCCGGGCAGTGCGCAAAAAGCCCCGTGATGGGATCAAGGTGCGGGGAGTGGATGACGTTCTGGTTCGTTTCGCTGGTTGCTGCAGTCCATTGCCTGGAGAGGACATTGTTGGATTTATAACCCAGGGCCGAGGGGTAAGTGTTCATATACGTAATTGTAAAAACATGATTGGAGTTGACCCTCAAAGAAGTATTGACGTTGAGTGGGATAGTGAACAGATAGAGGCGGCTGTCATGACTTACCCGGTTCACATTCAGGTTGTCAGCGAGGATGAAAAAGGGGTCCTGGCTGACTTGAGTGGAACCATATCGGGTACCGACGCCAATATAACGGCAGCTAACGTCGAGATAACACCTGACAAAAAGGCTGTTTCCGATTTCACCATCCACGTAACTGATAAGGCCCATTTATTACAGATTATTCAACACCTCAAAAAAATAAAAACCGTACACAAAGTAACGCGTCTGCGGTGATTCACCAATCGGATAAAAAATCGAGACCTGAATAAGCACGCCAGCTATGGGCGGCATCCAAAAAACGCATGTCCCCACCGCTAAGAACCTCTTTGGCCTTGGGTGATAAAGATTTTCCTTCCATGAGTTTTTTAATATCATCTTCGAGGCCAGATCCGGCCAACAGGGTACACAGTTTCTGAATATGACCCGAGAACTTTCGTGTCACCAGGTCAGACCAGGAGTTCAGGATTTGGGGGGCCTTCAAGGCTGTAACCTGGTATATCGACTCATCGTCCGGACCGTCCGGTTTTAATTTCAGATCATCGAACCCGTGC
>JAZGHI010000075.1:0-4381 GCA_036480955.1 Candidatus Adiutricales bacterium | reverse complement strand
AACGAGATGTCCATATCCGCCAACGTGGGCGCCCTTTCGTCATTTCTCAGCCGAAAATTGACCAAGAAACGCTACGTCGCGTTCAAGAGAGAGGTGCAAAATTTCTTGAGGACGGTACCAGGCATTGGTGAGAATATTATCCAATTAATTAAACGTAGTGAGGATTCTCTTCGTAGTTTCATCTCTCCCAGTTTTCTTTTCGAGGCCTTCGATTTCGAGTATCTTGGGCCAATTCGGGGACATCGCTTTGACCTGCTCATTGAGGCTTTTACTAATAGCAAGAATTTAGACGGTCCGGTCCTGATCCATGTGCATACCGAAAAAGGTAAGGGATACGGTCCGGCTGAAGAGAATCCCGCGCATTTTCATGGGGTGGGTGCTTTTGAAGTAAAAACCGGAAACTCCAGAAAGAAGACCACTACTCAACCTACCTATACGGAAGTTTTCGGCCAGACGCTGGTCGAACTAGCTGAAGCGGATGATAAGATTGTGGCCATTACCGCGGCCATGCCGGAAGGAACCGGCCTGGTTTACTTCAAAGAAAAACTGCCTGAACGGTTTTACGATGTCGGTATCGCCGAGCAGCACGCCATAACCTTTGCGGCCGGCTTGTCGCTGGAAGGATTTAGACCGGTTATCGCCATATATTCCACCTTTATGCAGCGTGGTTTCGACCAGATCGTACAAGATGTGTGCCTTCAAAATCTGCCTGTTACCTTTGCCATGGACAGAGGGGGACTGGTGGGAGAGGACGGACCGACCCATCATGGAATTTTCGACCTGTCCTTCATGCGGGTTTTGCCTAATATGACCATAATGGTGCCGAAGGACGTGAATGAGTTTCGACGAATGTTGAAAGCGGCGGTTTATCATGACGGTCCTGTCTCTTTGCGCTATCCCAGAGGCCGGGGAACCGGCGCTTTGTTAGATCAGGAGATTAAACCCCTGGAGTTCGGGCGGGCCGAAACTTTGAGATCAGGTGGAGATCTCTTGATTTTGGCCATCGGAGCCATGGTCCTGCCGGCATTGGAAGCGGCCGAAATATTAGCTTGTGAAGGAATTGAGGCGGCCGTCATTAATGCCCGTTTTGTAAAACCGCTGGATGAAGAAATGATTATCACCGAAGCCAAGGCCTCCGGCAAAGTACTGTGTGTGGAAGAAAACACAATTCTAGGCGGTTTAGGCTCGGCAGTCAGTGAGATACTGACCGAGATCGGCCTGCCAGACCTGAGGATTAAACGTCTTGGCATTCCAGATATTTTTGTAGAACACGGCACTCAAGCCGAATTAAGGGCGGATTTGGGACTTGACCCGGCAGGCATGGTAAAAGCCGCCCGTAAACTCCTCGAATGAATATGAAAAAAGTCCGGGCAGACCAGCTTCTTTGCGAGCAAGGTCTGGCCGAGACCAGATCACAAGCGCGCGCTTTGATCATGGCCGGTCAGGTATATATCGCTGATGACGATCTCCCCCAGGCGAGTGATCGAGTGGAAAAAGCCGGCCGGACACTTTCCCCCGATACAAATTTGATTCTGAAAAAGCAGGGAAACAAGTTTGTCAGCAGAGGGGGATTGAAACTTGAGGGAGCGCTGGAAGATTTTAGCCTGGACGTTACCGGGTTAAAAATTCTGGATATCGGCGCCTCAACAGGCGGCTTTACCGATTGCGCGCTGAAGCGCGGGGCAGTTCACGTAACGGCGGTTGACGTGGGATACGGACAGCTCGATTGGCGCTTGAGGGATGATCCGCGTGTTAAGGTCCTGGAACGGACAAATGCCAGATACCTTACCGCGGGACAATTCAATATAGATTTTGATATGGCCTTAATCGACGTTTCTTTTATTTCTCTGTCGTTGATCCTGCCGGCCATTAAAAATCTGGTGAAACCGAGCGGTTATATTCTAGCGTTAGTCAAACCTCAGTTTGAGGTTGGCCGGGAAAAGGTGGGAAAAGGGGGTGTGGTCCGGGATGAGAAGTCCCGGTTGGAGGCCGTTGACCGTGTGACCGGCCGAGCCCGTGAGATCGGTTTGAAAGTGTTGGGTCAAATCCCGTCTCGGCTGAAAGGTCCCAAGGGAAACCAGGAATATTTTCTATTGTTCACCCGTCCGGCCTAGGCTGGTTAGACGTCCTCCCTGGTCTGGCGAATGGATTTGAGCAAACTTTTAGTCTTTTCCTCTTCCCTTTTTAACCGGCGTGTTTCGTAAACTACCGTACCAAAAAGGACGGTTAGACATACGCCGGAAATGGCTAGAAACCCCATAAAATTTCTCCTTCCTTTGAGACAGTACTCCGGCTGCACTTCTTTAGAAAGCAAAATAAATGCCAAATCATACGATCGGTTAACAAGCTGAAAATGTTAAATTTATTCTAGGAGCAGGAATTTTTTGCGTTAGGTCCTTGACGGAATGAGTCAAAAATTCCCAGTGTTAAAAAAATGGCGCAGGATTTATGCCCGCGCCTTGTACTTGATTCTCATCTAAATGAAATATATATTTAACGTGCGGCCCGCTTCGAAGCCTTGATCGGGTTGAGCATTGGACCCCTTTCTTTGGCAACTTCTTTCAAATGAGTCGCCAGATTACACGATCCTCGCCTCCATTTCACCGATGGATCAGGAACGCTGAGGCAGAATACGCCGGTTTTAAACTCCTGAGACCGGTCACAACCCTGGCAGTCTTCTAAGACCTCATGACACGTACCGCCGTTGAAGTCACATCCTTTTTTGGACATAAAAACACATTCAACGCCTTTTTTTATGGTTAAACAATTCATCGGAACCACCCCCTTTCTATAAAAATTTGGGGACAGTGTTTAACCGTCCCACTAGGTCGGACGAAGTTCTATATTATAGTTGGTAAAGGTCTGTCAACACTTTTTTTGCTATTTAATGGGAATTTTTAGTATTTTGATGCTCGTGAGGTGGAAATAAATCATTCTGGAGCTTGTGAAATTGAACCTTTTGGGCTTTTGTTTATTTTTCCTTGACCATTTTAATTAATATCATTAAGCTTTAAAATAGATACCAAAGATAGGGCCTCTAGGCAGAACAGGCCAGTCGCGGATTTTCAGGGGAATTCCCAGCCTGGAGGACACGTGATCATTAAGACATTCACCTAATCGTCGGGTTTTTGTGTGGCAAACGATAAAAATCTAAATTCATTAACTGTTTTCTTTTCAAATATAGTAATATTTCAATCATCTTATGGGATTAAATAGAAATTTCCGCTAAAGGGAGGCAAGGATGCCAGATTTTGTATGGAAGGGCGTAAATTTCAGGGGTGTCAAAAGGAAAGGGAAGCTGGAGGCCGATAATGAGAAGGTCGTCGAGGCTCATTTAAAGAGGCTGCGCATTACGCCGACCCAGATCAAACCAGCGCCCAAGGACCTGTTCGAGAGTATTAAATTTCTCCAACCCAAAGTCAGCCAGCAAAATCTAATCACCTTTACCGGGAATTTTTCGACAATGTTCGACGCCGGGCTGACTCTGGTCAAGTGTCTCGAAATCCTTACGGACCAGGAAGAGAACAAAACTCTCAAATCGGCGCTTAAAGATGTTCTGTCCAATGTCACCAGCGGCTCGACTTTCTCCGAGGGATTAAAGAAATATCCGAAAATTTTTGACGATCTCTACTGCAACCTGGTAGCAGCCGGGGAAGAGGGCGGAATTTTGGAGAATATTCTTAAACGTCTGGCCACCCACATCCAGAACTCGGCCCGCATTAAGGCCAAGGTCAAAGGCGCAATGATCATGCCCATGATCACCGTCGTCGCGGGTGTGGCCGTCACCACGCTCATGCTGTATTTTGTCATCCCCGTATTCGCCGAAATGTTTGCGGGTATGGGCGCTACCCTGCCTTTGCCAACCCGGGTCATGGTAATCTTGAGTGATTTTTTAAGGGGTAATATCATCTATATAATCATATGTATTGGCGTTTTTATCTTCTTGTTTAGACGTTTCAAGGCCACGGAAAGGGGACAGGTCATTTGGGATCGGGCCATACTGCAGGCCCCGCTTTTCGGTAATTTGCAGCGTATGAATGCCGTGGCTCATTTCACACGTACACTCTCGACCATGCTCGCCGCCGGTGTTCCAATAATGGACGCTCTTGATATCACCGCCAGCACTGCCGGCAACAAGATAATTGAGCAGAGTGTTATAGATACCCGGAACGCCATATCCGAGGGAAGGGGCATAGCCGAAACGATGTCGGAAAGCGGTGTTTTCCCGACAATGGTTATCCAGATGATTACCGTGGGCGAGGAAGCCGGGGCGCTGGAGACTATGCTGGGCCATATTGCCGATGCTTATGATGAAATAGTGGACAACGCGGTGGACGCATTGACCAAGGCTATCGAGCCTCTGATGTTCATCATGCTCGGT
>JAZGHI010000074.1:0-9027 GCA_036480955.1 Candidatus Adiutricales bacterium | reverse complement strand
TCAAAGGCCCTACTTCGACCACCACGGCGGTATCCACAGGAAGATAAGGCATCAGGCCGCTCTCCTCATTTTATTTCGCAGGTAGTAGTTCCAGGGATTGCCGGATGGACCAGCCGCCAAATCAGCGGCTTTAAAATTGTTCCAGGTAGTTTTAGCATAGTAACCCTGTAATCCCGTTCTTAAATTACCAGAAATAGAACTGTCAGAACCCTGTAACTTTTGAACGTCGTCAACATATACAGTAAGGGTGGAACCGTCGGCTGTGAGCTTCAATACTTCGCCATCAGATATTGTATAAGAACCTGATGCTACTTCCGTTTGATTATCATTAGTGCTTTCCTCGATCTTCATGGCATCATCGGTGTCACGGTCCCAGGCATAATAAAACGTCAACGTGGCGGAACTGTCCTTTCGTACCGCAACGCCAGTATTACTATTACCACCACCTTGGGTTCCCCAGATCGCCTGGGCATAATGATCATCAGAGGAAAGGTCTTTATCGGCTCTTGCAAATTTTCTTCCACCTGCTGTGGCTACGGCCTTATTGTTCAATATATCAATATCACCCTGGACTTCAGTCCAAGACCAATCACCGTCGCTGGAAGTACCAAGAGCATCTGCATTACCACGGTCAAAGGTATCGTTTATGGTAGTTGTCGGTCTAACGGCAATCTCGTTTATGCCAACCGGTTGAAAGTCTTTAGTTGGAACGCCGGGATACTTACGCTCCCAATTCCATAAAACTTTTTGCCTAGCCTCAATGCCAGCGTCATAATATTTCTGATATGTATTTCGTAAGTGAGGCAGGAGATGCTTGTATGCCAGATCATCTATGCCCGTAAGTTTACGCCGACTAATTAATTCATTACCAAAGAAGAATTCCAAATTGCCTCTATGTGTAGCTGTGGGGGGAAAAAATCGCTTATCCCCTTCAGGATCACCAAGTTCTTCAAAGGTTTTTATAACAATATCTCGAAACAAAGTGATTGAATCAGGCAATTCAGCAATACTTAAACTTAAAATACTTCGCCATGCGTCTCTTTCAAATTGAGTCGTATGATAATCTCTGAAGTCAGTACCATCACCAATCTTAGTATATGAAGAATCTAAAATTGGCACGGAGGTACAAAAAAGCCCTTGGTCCTGAGCTAAGGACGCGGAACGAAGGCTAAACGAACCAATAGTATTATCCGGTAAATTCCAACGATCTTTGCCGTCAATACCCTTGGCTTTAACCCATGGGCCTATATAGTAATATTTAGCCATTAAATAAATTCGGGCGAATCATTTACGCCCCTACCCGCTCTGGTCTTCCCCGGTCTTTTCGTCCGGTCCAGTTTCAGGCCGCAGAGTTCCACCCGTTCTTTGATCTTCTGCTGCTGGTTCAGAAGCAGCCCTTTGAATACGTCCGAATTTCTATTTGCTAGAAATTTCTCAGCCGTCTTTTTGAGTTTAAAATATTTGGGCGGCTTTTTCCCACCCGATAAATTCAGCGGGTCTCCAGGCTTGTACTGCATGTTCCGGTGAAAACACTTTGCTACGCAGATGTATTCCATTTTTTTCCTTTAAGGGCGGCCACTGTATGTAACACAGTGGCCGTCCTGGTTATACAGCGGTTACGTTATGTGGACTTGGAACCCGCTCCGTCAGCGCTCAACCAGGCCGTAATTTTACCGGCCGTAAAAGCGGCCCCGGAAACGGTGAATAAAAGCTTGAGATATCTTTTCACCTCCACCGCCAACGGTACCCGAAAGACGGAGTATCCCTCGGTCAAGGAGGCTACTTTAAGCCCGGAAACGCTGTGGGTAGTGGCCGTGAAGCCGGTGTTCGGAGTGGCCGCGTCACCTTCGTAGACATCCACCTGGAACGAGGCCGTGGCCGGTGAGTCCGAGGCAAAGGCCGTGGTGACGCGGGCGTGCAGCCAGATGTCGCCGCCCTCACCCGGATTCTTGGCCCGGGAAGCGCCCCAGACGTCCTCACCGATAGTGGTGTCGATCAGGTTGGTACTGTTGGAGGTACCGGTGTCCGTAAGGGCCTGATCGTCACAGAACAATAATTCTCCATCCAATAATGCCATGATTTTCTCACCTCCTTATGCTGTTACCAGGTCCTCGGTGTCGAGGATCTGATCGACCTGTCTAACGGGTATGCCCCGGAAGTACATGACCGGCCGCCCGAAAGCATCTTCCGGACCCCAGATAACGTTAGTCTTGTCTTTGGCCAGGATGTCCAATTGCGTGAAAACCGTGGTGCCGCAGTAAATGGCTCCGCCGGCGGCACGGCTGGGCATCTTGTTTAATATGGTAATCAGGTGGTCGGGGTCGAAGGTGTTGGTCGACCCGCTGGTTTCGATGTTGCAATACCGGCCGATGCACCGCGGGTCCTCCACTACCAAGCCCACGTCCAGCTGGAAATGGTCCTCATAACCCCGGTACACGTTTCCATCATCATCCTCCAGGGTCAGTTCGCCGTTGTCCTGGTGAGTCACGCCAAAGCCGACCGCGTCACGGGGATAGGTCAGGTACACCTTGCCATCACCCCAGACCACCACGTACACGCTGGTCAGATCACCGGCCGTGCTGGTGGATCCAGCGCTGATGACGTTGGTCAGGTTGGTATCATTGAGCCGCGGAACCAAGCCGGTGATCTCCTCGGGGGAGGCGTCGGCGTTGCCGTAGATAAGGGTCTCGGCAAAAGTCTGGTTCATGCCTTCTAAAAACTGCAAGGCCTTGGTGCTCCGGAATGCCACCGGATCCGGGGCGATGTCTACCAGCTTCTTGTCGGTGCGCGCGAAGCTCTCCAGCATACCGATAGCCTCGGTCACCTTGACCCCGTGGGCGGCCTCGACGGGAACACCCCGGTTGATCATGCGCCAGTTACCGGTGGGCAGGGAAAGGCTTTGGAGTATCTCGTGATAAGTCGGGCCGTTGGCCTGTATCCAGGGCGCGTCGAGTAGTATCTCGTTAGTCTGCGCCAGGACCATGGCCATCTTGAGCAGATCACCTTCCGGCCCGATTTCTGCAGCCAGGTCGAGAAGCGTCTGCTTGTTGGAAGCGTTGAGAGTAGCCATTTATTTTTCTCCTTTATTTAATATTCATTGTTTATCCACGGTTCTCCATGGACGGGAAGCTGAGCACCGGGACGCCGCCCCTGGTCACGCGCATCCGTTTGGGCGGAGTCGGGTCCCCTTCCACAAAGGCGTCCTCACTCATGGCCGAGTAGATACGGTGCAGGAACTCTGTGAAGTGGATCGAATTACCCCGTCCGTTCTGATTCAGCTCGGCCTTGAACTCATCCGTGCCGAACGTGTGGAGCACCTGCATTACCGCGTCCATACTCGTCTCATAGTTCTCTTTCCAGAGGTCCTTCAGGCCGCTTTCCGCGTCAATAACCGCCTTTGCTTCAGCGGCTTTCATCGCCTCAGCCTGCTTTATTGTCTGGTCGGAGATCCACGAATTCCACAAGTCGGTCACGGCGGATACCTGCTCCTGAGTCATCCCGGTTTCAAAGGCTTTTGTTTTAAAACCCTCTATCAGAGCCTCATCCTTGGGCATGCCCAAAGGTACAGCGACTTCGTATCCGTCCGCTGTTTCAGGGACCATTGGCTTACCGGCGTTCAGGTCCCATACCTGGCCGCCCAGCTCATGCGTTTTCCGAGCTAGTTGGCCCACGTCCTCGATTCCCTGGAACAGCTCCTTGTCACGAAGTTCTTCCGGCAGGGTATCGAGGAACCCGTTGCCACCCCGATCATCGGTGTTATTCTTGTCAGAGTCAGACATGATAAATTTCCTTATTCGTTTTTCTAGGGCGTTTGTTTCACAAACGCGCAAGATCAAATTATTGTTTTTTTCAAAAACAATTTGGGCAAACAAAAAGGGCAATCCGAATGGTCCAGGCACCCGGACTGCCCTTTGTTGTTTCTTCACCGCGCTTGGCCCGGCCCGGCCAAACGCGGAACCCTTGAGACGTTTATTAAATTGTTATGCTGCTGCCTGGTTCATCGCTATCTCGCCTTACAATCTCTGTTTAAGCTGTTTACGAAAAATCTTGGTCATGAACAGCACTATAATCGGCCCCGCCCTTTTCTGTCAACCCGCTCAAATGGGGTAAACAGGGGGTGAAACAGGATGGATTTAAGGGGAAAGAAAGGGGGTTTTTAAGAAAATTATCTCAGCAAAAATCGAGGATAGAGCGTTTGTCTTCACAAACGCGTGAACGTGTATTGTTTGCGAAAGCAAACAATTGGGAAAAGGGAGGCTGTATCTGGATTCTGGTTGAACCGAAAACGAAAAAGATTTTTACCGGACCAGTTCCTCTTCCAGCATTTCCACACTATATCCCCTGGCCCGTACCCTCAGGTCAAAATAAAGCAGGACTGTGCCGATCATGGTGATTGGGGTGGAAATTATATTGGCCACGGTCCCGCGCACTTCCGGGACAAAGAAAAGCACGAGATTCAGGAGCCCGCTGACTACGGCGGTTAATAATCCCAGCACGATGAGGATGCCGAACACCCGCCACCAGGTTCCTCTTACCAGTTCCGAACTGCTGGAAAGAGCCTCCCTGGGGCCAACGTCCTCCAGCATGATCGCCGGCAGAACAAAAGACCAGCGTATGGCGAAATATATAGCAGCCGGAATACCTATCACCGTGACAGCCATTAATCCGACGGCTATCATGACCATCAGGCTCGCTAGTATAACGGTCCACAATCTGGCAAAGGCAAACGAATACGCGTTTTTAATACTGACTTCCCGCCCGAGACTAGCTTCAGCCACGCCGTAGATGAGCGCGCATTCCATGACCACGTAGGCCAAAACCGCGAACAGCACATAAACCAGAAACATGAACGGCGACCCGAACTCCCCTGATTGCAGATCTACCCCGATGCCCCGGCCGATTACGAATAAAATGATATGCGGTATGGCCACGATGGTTATCAAGGCTGGAAAATACTTGCGGAAGATATCGAACACACCGCGAATTATAGCTCCCAATTGCCTGGGTTTGAGTTCAGTAGTCAAAACAGCCTCCTGTTTTTCATGCTTGGCATGTGTTTAAGAAACTTTCTATCCGAATATTAGTCTGTCAGTTAAAGTCGATTAAATATAGGACTTACTGATTGCACCTTAATATTATAGAGGATACTATACAGTACCGGGTTAAGAGGTCAAGTATGCTATTGATTTGTTCTTAAAGATTGAGTGAGATTATATATCGGAAGGCTTGGGACCGAGCTTAAACAGGCATCTCATTCCTGATTAGTTCTGACGAGGGGAAATTAAGCAATTAGAAGATAAGCAGATTCTAAAGCCTTTCATCTTTACACTTCCTACATTCAGCAGCATTATTCTGATGGCATTCGAGATCAAAATTTACCACACAGTGCAGTAGTTCACCGCTTTCCGAATTCTCCTACTGCCTCCCCCACCCCACTCTCCTCTACATTCTTCTTTGTGTCCTCGATAATTTTTCCTCGTAACTCTTCGGAGGCGTCAGGGAGGGATTCAGTCAGGGCGCGGAAATGGGCGCTGGCCTGGCGCAGGCGGATGTTGGCCAGGCGGTAGAGGGCCAGGGCGTAGCCGTCCGGATTTATGGTAAAGGTATGGTGCGCGCCCAGGGCCGCCGAGGACTTGCCCGTATAAGCGGCCACGAATCCCAGGGCCCCTTGCGTCACCGCTTCGTTATCCTCGATCCAGACGCCGTAGTCTGACAAAGCCATACACAAATCCGGATCGCCGGGGTGTTCGCGTAAGCCCTGGTATATCCACTCCAGCGCATTTGTTTTGTCCCCGAGTTTCATGTAGTGCCGGGCTACCACATAGTGTATGGAGCCATAAAATCCCTTGCCCACGGACTCATCTTCAGCGCGTCTGGCCCAGTATTTTTCACCGTGTTCCACACATTTCTCATGATCCTCTTTCATGCCGTAGCTTTGAGCCAGATAAAAATGGGTGTGCAGATTCTCGCCGAGCATGTCGAGCTGTTTCAACAAAAGCCGTTCGGTCCGGTCCAGTTTGGCCTGGCGGGTTGTGCTGTCGACCTCGTACCCGTAATGCTTGATAGCCATCTGAGGGCTGAAACCGGCCAATCCGTCGCAGACCCACTGGTTGTGCACGATGCCCTCGTAGTGACCGGCTCCCCGGCGGTGAAAGCGGGTGGTGTTGTGGCGGGAGACCAGCTTGCCGTGGCGATAGTCCAGAAGCTGGGTGGAAATGGCGTCGCAGTCCTTGGGGAAATCCTTGAGAAAATTCTTAAAATCCCTGGGCGTCAGCCCATCCCGGAACAGTAGTTCCTCGTCCGCGTCGATAACCAGTATCCAGTCGCTAGCAGCGTACTTCAGGGACTGGTTCCGGTGCAGCGAAAAATTATCCCGCCAGGGGTGTTCGTACACTTTCGCGCCGTACCCGCGCGCGATCTCTATGGACCGGTCCTTCGAGCCCGTGTCCACCATTATGATCTCATCGGCCACGGCCTTGACGGAGCGCAAGCACCGTTCGAGCACGGCTTCCTCGTCCCGCACGATCATACATACGCTCAAGCGGGGCATCTTCTCCCGGTTAGATTTCCTGCTTTTCCAATTCGGTTTATGGCTCATTTCAGCAAGGCTCTGCTTTGATTCCTTTTCAGGCTGTGTCAAGGTAGTACCGTGAGTCTGGAATCAACCCTGGGCACGGCAGGCCGTGCCCCTACCCTTCAAATCACCTAATCCGAAGATTTGATGCTCACAGAGACAGCAAACCAATTCATCACTTAGCAAATACCTTGGTAAAACCTTTGAGCCAGCTTCTCAATCCGGTGGGTGAATCCAGGTCGCGCATTTTCAGTAAATAAAGGCCCACGGCCTGCTGGCCCTGGAGAAACATACCCCTCGAATTACCGGTGAAACTGCTCGAAAATACGCCGGTCTTTTTAATGAGGTCCTCGAATACCCGTTCTCCATGGGGCGACGAAAACACTTCCCTGTAATCTTTAGCCAGCCTCTGTTCATCCGCCCTGGCCCGCTTTTTAAGCGCGGCCTTTTCTTCACCGGCCTGCTTAAGCGGTGTCTGCCCTCTCTTTGGCGCGGGCAATCAGACCACCCCGTCCTGGCCGGTCTTGAACAGTTTGGACCGCTGGGTCAGCCTGTTCAGGCTGTCCACGTCGGTCTGGCTCAATGCCTTGGCCGCGCTGGTCCCATCTTTTAAGGCGCGGCTGAAATCCTCGGCCTTCTGCCTGGCGTCCTGCTTCATGGCCCGTTTTTGGCGCAGAACGGCCACCTGGTCGCCGGACCGGATGATTGCCGGCGGGATGCCGGTGATTTCGGCCACCTGGTCCACGGCCCGGTCCGAATCGAACTTGTCCCTGGCTTCGGGCGCGAAAGCCGACAGCGCGGCCACGAACCGGGCGGTTTCGTTTATGGCCTTCAGCCGCTCCCGTTTCTGGGCCATGGCCAGCAGGCTGATATAATCCACTTTCATGTCCATGTCCGCGATCTCTTGCGGCGGCGGCGGAATGCGGCCCCGGCGGTAGAGGATGGGAAATACGCGATCGATAAGCGGGTCGTGGAAATCGTTCTGCTGGCGTTCGAGCACGGGTCCAAGCATGAGCAGTTTCTCCCCCTGCCGTTCGAGGACCTCGGTGGCGGTCATGCCTTTCGGCGTGTCGGCCAGCATGAGAAACAGGTCGTTGTAAAAGGTGCGGGCTATGGATTCCTGCCGCCGGGCAATCTTGGCCTCAGCCTCGGCCAAGGCCAGCCGAACCTCATACAACGGCGAAAACCCGTCAAGCTTCTGCTGGGACTCATACACGTTGTGCGCGCCGGGCGACGTGTCCAGATCGTCCATTATCTCAGCCGGACCGATGGTGGGCGGGTCCACGGATTTGTGGATGGCCATGAGAGACGACTTGTCCATCTCCTGGAGCATCTCGATATCGGACAGCGCTTCCATGCCCGGAGACCGGCCCCAGACCTCGTCACCCACCACGCGCCACCGGGGCACCAGGAAAGGAAACTCGCGGTAACCGCCATAGCAAAGGGGTATACCCTCATAGGCGTCGGTCTTGGCCTCCCAATAGACGGATTCAAAGGGCATGTTGGCTTTATCAAACTTCCGGTCGTCCCAGCCCTTGCGCGGCGCAACCAGGTGGATGACCTCGATCTTTTCCCGGCTCTGCCGGTCGAGCAGGTCCCTGGCCGCGCGGCTTAAATTTTCGATACCGAACCGCATGGCCAGTTGCTGAGGGCTCATGAACAAACGGCGGCAGAGCGTGTTGATGACGCCCATGTCGTCCGCGCCGATGGCGTAAGTGCCGATGGTAAGGGTGCGGAAGCGGACCAGTTGGGTGGGATGGTCGTCCACCAGCAGGCAGGATGTGCCGAACCCGGCCTGTTCTATGTACACCGAATGGGCTTCCTGGTAAAAATTGCTCCGGGCCAGCGCCTGGTACATAACCCGCTCGGTCCGTGACAGCCAGAGTTTCACCGGATGATAATTTTCCAGGTCGCGGTCTTCCAGTCCCAGCCTGAACCACTCCCTGGCCGGTGAAGTCAGCCCGCCCTGCATCCCGGCCGCCAGAACGCGCAAGGTCCTGGTCCCGGTGGCGTCGTATATCGAGGCCCCGTGCTTCTCCCCGGAATTGGGGCGGTCCCCGGCCGAGGGAAAAAACCCGCGGTCGGGCAGCAATACTTCCTGGATGTCCTTAAACAAAGGTATCCAGGGCTCCCGGTCTGATTCCAGCTGAGCGACAATCTGTCTAGCGTCTTCCAAATCGATTTCCGGCATTGGTCAAATGTCCCCTTGGATTGTATTTATTTTTTTTTCTGAGGAACCCCGAACGATCCGCGCGTCTCATTACCGGCTGAGCAAAAGTCAGGGCCAGAGCGTCGCCGCTGTCGGGGCTGGCCAGGCCCCTCTCTTTCATGTCCACTTTTTTTTCAAGCTGGGTGCGTTCCCTCGGATCGTACCCGTACTCGGGACCGATAAGATCGTCCCTCAACTCCTGGTCGTCCGGGATCATGCCCCCGGCTTCGAGCCAGTCCTTTAC
>JAZGHI010000073.1:0-2330 GCA_036480955.1 Candidatus Adiutricales bacterium | reverse complement strand
CAGACGACGGACTTCCTATCGGGATTCAAATGGTAGCCGCCTTCGGCAGGGAGGATCTACTTTTTCAAATTGCTTCTCAAATGGAAACGGCGATGCCTTGGAACAATCGAAAACCCCAAATTTGAAGATTAGAATCTCGGCAATATCAGGCCAGGCGTGAGCCTCTGTCGCCACTCTTCACTCGCGCAACAATTGATAAAACCCTATTCAATTTAGCCTTAAGTTTGGGGTGTGGTGCAAAAGTTCCACATACCCGAGGTAGCCTTTAACGAGGCTCGGTTGGGACATGCCTCCTCTTCTGCACGTATCATTCAATGACCGCTCATTATCACCTACCACAAGATGTAGAGAAGATCTCCCTTCTCATCCTTGTCGAAAACCTCTATCAATTTGACATTCCTAGCCCATCTGGCTATTCTAATCCAATGTTTCCAATCGATTTTCGATTTTACTCAACTCAGATGGGAGCATACAGTGGATACCCAAGATTTAGTAGAGATTGTGATACAATGCCCGAAATGTGAATTTGAGAACCTTGATTGAGCTAAATTTATTGGAAAAAGAGATGGCGCCGGACAGGTTAAGCGCTTCAGGAATCGCTGAAAACATCGATCAGGTCTTGAGTCCATTACCGGACCTGCTGCCTGACCATTTTCTCGCGCCTCCTAGGGCGTGACCAGAAAGGAAAAGAATGATGGATATTTCTCAATTTTCGCTGGAAGGAAAAGTGGCCGTCGTTACCGGCGGCAGCCGGGGTATCGGAGAGGCCACGGCCCTTGGATTCGCCAAAGCCGGGGCAGACGTGGTGGTCACCAGCCGCAAACTGCCCGACCTGGAAAGAGTAGCCCAATTGGTGGAGGCTGAAGGCCGGAAAGCCATGGCCATCGCTACCCACGTCGGCCGCCTGGACCAGATAAAAAATCTGGTCGATCAAGTTGTGGCTGAATTCGGGCGTATTGACATCCTGGTCAATAACGCCGGAACCAGTATCGCCGGAGCGGCCATTGATTTGGACGAGGGAGCCTGGGACGCGCTGATGAATATAAACCTTAAGGGTGTGTTCTTCCTGAGCCAGGCCGCAGCCAAAGTCATGAAGGACAACAACGGCGGCAAGATCATCAATGTCTCCTCGGTCAACGGATTCCGGCCCGCTTCCCTCACCTGCACCTACGCCATAAGCAAGGCGGCCATCATGATGGCTACCAAGACCATGGCCCAGCAGTGGGCCGAGTATGGGATCCGGGTTAACGCCATTGCCCCAGGGGCCATTGAAACCAAACTGCTGAACGCTTCCTGGGCTCTCCTGCCTGAAGAAGATGCGCAAAAAGCAAAGGAGGCCACGGCCGCGAACACTCCGCTTAAACGTATCGGCGACCCTAAAGAGATCGCCGACGTGATGATCTTCCTGGCTTCGGACGCCTCCAGCTACGTCACGGGCCAGACCATTGTCGTTGATGGCGGGACACTTATTTAGTTACCGCTGCAAAAAAACAATATATTTATTTTATAATCCGTCCCTGGACGGTCAACTTAAGTGACATTTACCTGGAAAAAACAGGCCTTCGGCTGAGAAGGACAGGTAAAGGCAGCGGTCTTCCGGGCATGCCCTCGGTCTTATCCGCTATCCGCCGCTCAAGCTGATCCAGGCTCATTTTTTCCTGCTTCCCCTCTTCCCGGCATCTGACCGGCAGAAGCCCCGATTTTCTTTCCCGGTCACCCACAACCACCAGATAAGGGACCCATTCCATCTCGCCGTCCCGGATTTTTCGGCCCACCGTGCCGTCCCGGTCGTCGATATCGGCCCGAATACCAGCCTCGGACAGCCTGTCACAAATATTCAGCGCCGGTTTTATATGGTCGTCGGACACGGGCACGATCCTCACCTGGACCGGGGACAACCAGAGAGGAAACGCGGGCACCCGCCCCTGGCCCTCGTCAATGGCAATATTCTCCAGTATGGCGCAGAGGGCCCTTTCAATGCTTCCGAAACTGGAGGCATGGATGATGACCGGACAGGGAATCTTTTCACCTCTCTCGTCCACAAAACCGATGTCAAACCGGGGCCCGTCTTTTACGTCCCACTGGACGGTGCTGACCTGAACGTTCGAACGATCCTCGGTAATGGCCTGGAATTCGTTCTTGATGGCGTAATAATGGCTCATCCGAGGCATGAGCTTAAAGAAGGCCGGGACACCCAGGCTTTGTCCGATACCCACCAGCCAATCCCGGTTCCGGTTAAAAAAATCCAGGGTACCTTCCCAGCCCAGCACCCATCTTCCCCGGGCGATAATATCGTTCATCAAATCGGCAAACCGGCGGCAGAGATATTC
>JAZGHI010000072.1:0-2403 GCA_036480955.1 Candidatus Adiutricales bacterium | reverse complement strand
CATCCACAATCAGGTCCGGCCCCGAGCCGTCGGGCCATATCAAGGCCTGTTCCGTGCACCACCAGTAGTCCTCCAGTGTCTCGCCCTTCCAGGCAAAGATTGCGGCCGACCCGGCCTCGGCGATGGCCGCCGCCGCGTGGTCCTGGGTTGAATAAATATTGCACGAAGCCCACCGGATGTCGGCCCCCAGTTCCTTCAGCGTCTCGATCAACATGGCCGTCTGGATGGTCATGTGGAGACTGCCCGTGACCTTTAATCCCCCAAGCGGCTTCTTAAGGCCGTACTTTTCCCGGACAGACATAAGCCCCGGCATCTCCCGTTCAGCCAGCTGCATCTCTTTCCGGCCCCAATCGGCCAACGACAGATCAGCCACTTTATAGGGCAGGTCTTGGTCAAATTCCAGAATACTCGCGGTTTCTGCGGAACTCATGATTTCTCCTTTTTCTCAAAATGATTACGTTTTTGCGATATATAAACAGATAACTCCAAATCCCCGGCTAGTTTAAAACTTTCCGTATCCCCCAATCTGAATCCGGCCTGCTTAAGCCACCGGGTAATCTCCTGGCGGGAAAAACCGAGCCACCGGTCGTGATAATCGGTCCTCATCCGCTCGTTTCCGTGGGCCAGAAAATCGGCGATTATGAGCCGGCCGCCGGGTTTTAATACGCGGTGCGCTTCCTTCAGGCAGACCAGCGGCGCAATCAGGTGGTGGAGCACCATGTTCATGACCGCCGCGTCCGCCTCGTGGTCTCTCAATGGCAGGTGTTCAAGCTCGCCTATCCTCAGGTCAACCTCCAGGCCCTCTTTATCAAAGGATTTTCTGGCCTCCTCCAGCATCCGGGGCGACCGGTCCACTCCGATGGCCGACCTGGAGCGTTCAGCCAGTCCCGGGAGCAGGTCTCCGCCGCTGCCGCAGCCCAGGTCGACTACAATCCCTGAGCCGTTGATGTATTTAAGTATGGCCCCGGCCAGATCGAGTTCCCCCAGTATGTCCCGTCTCATCTGCTCCCAGTCACCGGCGATGGAATCAAAAAAACTGACCGATTTCTGAGAGCGTTCAGCCATAACCTTTCTGGCTTTCGAGATATCCGATTTAAGAACCGGCTGAGCGTCAAAAAGGAACCGGATGGATTCAACGAATTTCTGACCTTCTCCCTCCCTGACCGCCGAATAAAAAGACCAGAGCCCATCCTTTCTGGCGAAAACCAGCCCGGCTTCGTTCAAAATTTTCAGATGCCGGGACACACGGGATTGCCCCATGGCCATTATTTCCACGATCTCGTTCACGTTCAGTTCGTATTCCTGGAGAATATTGACCAGCCTGAGTCTTGTCTCATCGCTCAGCGCCTTAAAATATGTAACCGCCCCGACCATAATATAATCGTATCAAGATATATTGATATAGTCAAGGAAAATATCGGCCTGCCTAATAATCGAATCATCTCCAAAAGAGTTGATGATTTTGAAAGGATTCAAGGGGTCAAGGGTCTAAACGTTTGTTCTCCAACTAAATTGGAGAAGAACCTAATAATCTAACCTGATACCTGATCCCGCTCCAGCCCGGCCGCTGAAAATCATGATTTCTAACAAACAGCATTTACCGGTAACTCATAACTTTACTTGGGTTTTGCTATCTGCTACAGGTAAGCGGTTGATTGATACTGGATAACCTATCGGGCGGAAACAAAGTCAAGCCCCACGCAAGGTCCGTCCCCAAACCAGGCCGCGTAAACTCTCAGAAAAATTTTTTTGACCGGGGAAAAAATAAGCAAAGTGGACACGAGAATCTTAAAGGCTAACGCCATCCTTTTTCTAGCCGCAGTGCTCTTCGGTTCGGTCTTCGTGGCTCAGCGCATAGCCATGGATCACCTCGGGCCGTTTTCATACACCGGTATTCGGTTTGCCCTCGGGGCTTTTTGCCTGGCCCCGGTAGCCTGGTACCGTTCCCGGAGATGGGCAGGCAGGGCCTGCTCCCATAAGGAGGAAACGAGGGCGAAGTTTTCAGGCAGATGGCAGCCGGTCTGGGCCAGCCTGGTGTCAGGCGGGTTGATGTGCCTGACCATAAACCTCCAGCAGATCGGCCTGGTACACACCACGGCCGGGAAAGCCGGCTTTATCACCGGCTTGTACATTATCATCGTGCCTCTGCTGAGACTTTTTATTGGGAAACGGCCCGGCTTGGGGCTCTGGGCCGGGGCGTCTCTGGGCGCGACAGGCCTTTATTTTTTGAGCGTGAGCCAATCTTTTTCCCTGGCCCCTGGAGACGGGTGGGTCCTGGCTTGCGCCTTTGCCGCGGCCGGGCACGTCATCGTCATCGGCTGGCTTGCGCCTGAAATGGACTCCTTCGTATTGGCTTTCGGCCAGACCCTGGTCAACGCCCTGGTAAGCCTGGCGCTGGCCCTC
>JAZGHI010000071.1:0-2429 GCA_036480955.1 Candidatus Adiutricales bacterium | reverse complement strand
TGAGAAGGAAGATCGATTGAGAAAAAGACGGCGTGGTTGTATTCGACCAGCAGTTCTTTCATTCTGGCCGGTTCGATGGTATAGGGGGGGCAGTTGGCGCACACGCCAAAACTGGGGCACCTGGGTATCTGGCACTTCAGGGTGACCCGGTTTTCTATAGGAATCTCACCGGTGCTTACCAGCTTCACTTTGGATGCGCCCAACTCCAGGGCCTTTTCTCTGTATTTTTCCAATTCTTCCATCGATCAAATCACATTCTTAAATTTTTATTTTTTTAGGAATCTTTCCTTCCCTCATCGGATCAAATCACGGTCATGTTACCGAAAAAAATGTTTACCCGCCAGAGTTAAATAATATTTTTTAAATAATTTAATATATTCATCTCCGCGGGTAAAGGAAGATAAAATGTCTTCACGGGCGGATCGCCCGCTTTTCCCTTGACCAGGGAGGCGGGCTCCAACATAATCGGCTTTACTGAACCTTTAACCGGAAAGATGTTCATGACCTTTGTTTCATCTGTTCAGCCACCGGCCAGCCTGGAAGAGCCGGCCTGGTGGTTTCTCTTTCAAGACGACCAGCTGCTGGTCAGACTGAATGGTGAAGAAGCCCAACCTCTGTTTGTTAATGATCCAGAAGAACTGAATATTATTATGAACCGGAGTCAGTACCTGGGCCAACTGGACGGCGCCCACTGTTTTTCCGGGGAATTGGGCCAAAGTACGACCATACCGGATGATATGACCCTTCTCGGTCTTAGGAGATTGTTCGAGCTTCTGGACTCAGACATGTTTCAAATAGCCGGCCGCGCCATCCAGACTGTAAACTGGGATCGGGACCATCAATACTGCAGCCGGTGCGGAACGCCCACCGAGACCAAAGACGATGAGCGGGTCATGACCTGTCCCCAATGCGGGTTGATGCAGTACCCGCGCATCTCACCGGCAATAATAGTGGCCGTCGTGAGACAAGATCGGATACTCCTGGCACGCAACGCCCGCTTCCCAGGCGGTTTCTACAGTGTCCTGGCCGGATTCGTCGAACCAGGCGAAACTTTCGAGGAATGCGTCAAACGCGAGGTCAAGGAGGAGGTGGGGGTGGACGTCAAGAACGTACGCTACTTCGGCAGCCAGCCGTGGCCTTTCCCGAATTCACTCATGGTCGGTTTTATAGCCGATCATGTCGATGGTGAAATCGCCATCGACAACCACGAGATCATAGACGCGGGCTGGTTCGAGGTTACTGAACTCCCGCCGATTCCCGGCAAGATCAGCATAGCCCGCCGTTTAATCGATTGGTTTATCGATAATTATAGCTAGAGTAAAGCCAGGTTTTCCAGCGTTTCTATTCGGTCATCTGGATGAACTGCTGAATCAGCGCCACCAACGTTTGCGGAGCGTCTTCCTGACAGAAATGGCCCACACCCGGGAGGGTTACCACCGGACCGTCAGGGTAAAGGGCCTTGAAATCGGCTAGGGCCTGCTCCGGGGCAATAGCGTAATCCTCCAGACCCTCGGCCAGCATGGCCGGTTTTTCCTTGAGCGCGTCCACCCCGGCAAATCCTTCAATTATGTATTCACGTATCCTCTGAAGATACGCGTCCAGGGGAAATTCGATGCCTCCGATACAGGATTCCTTATCCGGGAACGGAGCGGAATAGGCCCGAATCCAGGTCTGGTCCACGGCGGCTGAGTTCTGAAAGCCGATAATCTTCATGACGCTAAGTATGTTGCTGCCCAGGTTTCCCAATACCTCATCCAGGGTCCCGGCCTCGTGATGCTTCCCGATCCACTGGAACCAGGGCGTTGGCCCGCCGCCGGCCTGGACCCCGCCGTAACCCAGCATGGTATTCATGAGGCAGATCCGTTTGACCCGTTCCGGATGACGCACGGTGTAACTGGACGTTATGGGCCCTCCCCAGTCCTGGCCTACGAAGGTGATGTCTTTCAGGTCCAGTTCCTCGATCAGGGCGGTCAGGTTATCAACGTGGGTCTTCAACACGTATTCCCTGTCTTGCGGCGTCTCACTCTTGCCGAAACCCATGTGGTCCGGTACGATAACCCGGTGGGTTCTGGAAAGCGGGGGAATGAAATTCCTATACAAATAGCCCCAGGTCGGCTCGCCGTGTAGGCATATTATGGGCTCACCCTCCCCCTCGTCCACGTAATGCTGGCGAAAGCCGGCCGCCTCGCAGAAATGGGGCTCGAATGGAAAAGTACCCTCAAATGTCTCATCCGCTGCTATCATTTTCATCCTCCCTGTGTTATTTTAGACGAGTATATGACAGATACAATTGTAAATCAAATCAGGTCTCGGCTAAAAATTTTTCATCCCCGAATTACCGCTCTAGTGTAAATTCTCGGGTAATATTCGTCAACAGTCACATTTTATGCTAATTAACTAATAGAGACCTCTGCAAAACGAGTAATTTG
>JAZGHI010000070.1:0-3149 GCA_036480955.1 Candidatus Adiutricales bacterium | reverse complement strand
ACCGGACAGGGAATCTTTTCACCCCTCTCGTCCACAAAACCGATATCAAACCGGGGCCCGTCTTTTACGTCCCACTGGACGGTGCTGACCTGAACGTTCGAACGGTTCTCGGTAATGGCCTGGAATTCGTTCTTGATGGCGTAATAATGGCTCATCCGAGGCATGAGCTTAAAGAAGGCCGGGACACCCAGGCTCTGTCCGATACCCACCAGCCAATCCCGGTTCTGGTTAAAAAAATCCAGGGTACCTTCCCAGCCCAGCACCCATCTTCCCTGGGCGATAATGTGGTTCATTAAATCGGCAAACCGGCGGCAGAGATATTCAAATTCTTCCCGGGCCTGTTCCACAGAACCGCAGGCCGCGTGCATATCGGTCATTATAAAATTCCGTACCCGTTTCAAACCGCTCACCTCGCCCTGCTGCTCGTTGCGGAAACAACTGGCTTCCTCGTATACCTTCAGAGGTGTCTGTTTGTGACTGAAACCCACCTTCTGCATGAACGGGAAGGCCCCGGGGTCGGAGGCGTAACGCAGGTAGCAGATCCCGCGCCCGCCGTCCACCCGGTAATCGCGTTCGTGAAATTCCCCCATTAACTCCCCGACCACGTTGTGGTCTCCCCGGATAATCGTGGGATTCTTCATCTCGAAAGCACCCCAGTCGCGGGCCATGCGCGAGGCATAATCCAGCAGGAGTTTCTGAATAAGCACCCCTTTCGGATACCATTTAAAATGCCCTTTTTCCGAGACGTCGCAGTAATCCAACAGCTCGTGGTTTCGCATATACGCGATGTGCCTGGGCGGGCCTTCGGTATCCTTTCCCCGGCCGAATTCATTCGATACAAACTGTTTGAGCAAGCCGTACACCTCATCGCTTTTTTGAAAAATCGGGCTTTTATCAAAGTTATCCCGGCTTACATCGAAAGTGCGGCCATCGAGGTCCGCCAGCACAAAACGGGTAAACTGGCTTGGTTCTCTGGCATCAGCCTTTTTTGAAACCGTTTTCGATTCCTCACAGGGTACATACCGGCCGCTCCATTCCGATAACGGATGGCCCAGACAGGCCATTTCAAACGCCTTGTACCAGCCGAAGGGCGCGCGGACTACATCGAGTGTACCGGTCAGAAGGTGTTCCACCGTGGTCAGACATTCCAACGCGACCCGGCCGGAAGCCGGAGCGTCCGTCAGATGAACGTAGGGATAAAGGACTATTTTCCCGACATCCAGATCCCCCGCCCTTTTTACGATATCCCCGGCAAGCTGATCCGCTACCGAACCGGGCGACGTCTCGTCGTCTTTTTCCACGGAAATAAACAGAACCAGACATTCTTCATCGATGTTCAGCGAGTCTTCATACTTCGTAAGCTTCTCCGCCCCCTCGAGGGCCTTAGCTCTCACCTTTGATCGAAAGTACTTAGAATGAATTCCCAGGACTCTCATTGCAGTCTCCTTTAAGTAGTGATTTCCAAGATCCTGAATCCGGCTCAGGCCATAAAAAAACCCGGGAACGATTCCGCTCCCGGGTCCGGTCAGGTCTGTAATTCGAAGAATCTTAGATCATAGGGCTCCTCGAACCGCGGACAGACCGAACCCGCCAGGCGTTGTTGTCCCAGTGCTAGTTATCAGGCTGGTCTGTCTCAAACCGCTCATACTAAGATACCCTCTTTATATTTGTAACCCTACATGTTTTTTAAATTGTGTCAAGATCTATCGGGCTGTCCAAAGCTATCCAGAGTACGAACTTTGGGGCTTATGATAGAACCTGAATTCCCTTGACACCGATTCGCGCGCGTTCTAATTTCCTTAAGGCAAATCATTTCCCGGAAATAATTATCAGGAGCCGCTTATGTACGCCGGATGGGACACGCCCTTAAGACTTCTTCAGAATGAAATAATCCAGCGCGAATACGAAGGATACCCCGTGCCTGACGGTATCCGGGAGCGGGTCGATCAGCTCCACCATACCTGGGACGCTTTTAATGAAAAGAAAATCCTGGAAATAGACCAGGCCCTTCAGGACCTGCCCTTGGACCCGAACTTCGATTATGTACAGCCCAACGACCTGCGGGCTATCCGGCGTGAAAGGCCGGAAGGTCCTCGAAGACTGCCCCTTAAGTCAGGTGACGAAGAACTTCTTGACCGGCTGCACGGGGCCTGGACCGGGAGAGCCTGCGGATGTGCTTTAGGCAAGCCGGTCGAGGGTCTGGGTATGGCCGGATACGCCAATATGAACGGCCGCCAGGCCATTAAGACTTACTTAAGCAACAGGAAACAGTGGCCCCTGGATTTTTACTTCAGCCGTAAGGACGCGGACGACGGCATTGTACTCAGACCGGGGAATTCCTTCAGGGAGAACATTTCCTGCATGGAGCCTGACGACGATATACATTACACCCTTATCGGGCTGAAGGTCCTGGAGGAAAAGGGGCCTGATTTCAAATGGCACGACGTGGCCCGGACCTGGAATTCCTCACTGCCCTATTATGCCATTTGCACCGCCGAGACCCAGGCTATTATGAATTTCAACCTCAAAACGCCTCGCATGGGGGCGGAACATATCTACCCCTCGCCGGCCTTTACCAGAAGGCACAACAATCCATACCGTGAATGGATCGGGGCTCAGATCAGAGCCGACGGCTGGGCCTACGCCTGCGCCGGCCGGCCGGAACTGGCCGCTGAACTGGCCTGGCGGGACGCTCAATGGACCCATACGGCCAACGGTATTTACGGCGAGATGTTCATGGCGGCCATAATCTCAGCGGCTTTCGTGGAATCGGATCCTCACCGTCTGGTCGAGATCGGCCTTTCCGAAATTCCGGAACGTTCAAAACTGGCCGAAGCCGTGCATCGAGCCCTCAACTGGATTCAAGACTGCCGGGACTTCGAAAGTTTCATGGAACTGCTTGAGAAGAATTACGGGTCTTTGAGCCCGGTCCACACGGTCAACAACGCGCTGATCGTAATCATGGCCCTGTTTTACGGTGAAATGGACCCGGACCGGTCCATGTGCGTCTCGGTCATGGCCGCTCTGGACACCGACTGCAACGGCGCCACCGTGGGGTCCATTACCGGCGCGGCGCGGGGAAAGCGGGATTTTGGGGGCAGACTGGCCGAACCTCTGAATGACACCATTAAGCCCCAGGTATTCGGTTT
>JAZGHI010000069.1:0-5257 GCA_036480955.1 Candidatus Adiutricales bacterium | reverse complement strand
CGTGAGGGGTTGCCCCAATCTGTTGAGGTTCATCCAGGTCGGCGGCCATTTCATAAAGCAGTTCTGATTTAAGCTCCAGCATTTCTGGCTCCTTTTTTAAGAGATTTTAAATTCTGGTAAATTCTGGGAACAGTATACTTAATTATAGACAACTAGTCGCTGTTTTTTTAAATGATGCTGACATGATCGGAAAGGCCAGAGTCGTGGTTTCGGACTTCCCCGACCACATTACGCTGAGGGGTAATAAGCGGAAACAGGTATTTTGTAAGGGTCAAGGCTGCCAGATCTACCTTGAGTTCATGGCCCAGTTCTGCTGCGAGGCCAGGAAGATATATTGGTCAAAGCCGCCTCTCCTGGAAATGGGCGGGCAGGCAAGGCCTGTTCCATAGAGCGGGAACGAGAGAGAAGACAACCATGTGTTTATCTTTATCATCGCACTCGCCTTTATCCGCCGCCGTGGGCGGGTGGCCAAGGGCCACAGCAGTATTTGGCTATCTGCTCATAGAAAACCTACTATTCCTATTTCCAACGTAACTTCTTTATCTCTCCCGTCATGGACGGGCCGCCGTGGGCGGTCAGTCGCACACGGATTATTGAAATCACTCTGGTCCAAAAACGGTTTTTTCTTGGACAGCAATAACTTTATATAAGGTTAATTGAACTGTTTTATACCAGGCTGGGATTTCACACCTAAAAAGGTATATCATCGTCTTCGGCCGGACCTCCGGGGCCGGAATCCTCGTAATTGCCGCCTTTGCTCTGCCCCGAACCATAATCCTGATCCGGGCTTCTGCCTCGTGGCTGGTCCTGGTTATTTTTTGGCGGCCTTTCACCCTGGGGAGCCGGTCCGAGCATCTGCATGGTCAAGGCTACTATTTCGGTAGTGGTTCGTTTTTTGCCGTCACGGTCTTCCCAGTCCCGTGTCTGCAACCGGCCCTCGATATAAACCTGCTTGCCTTTAGCCAGATATTCCCCGCAAATCTCAGCGAGCTTCCCCCAGGCCACAATGCGGTGCCATTCCGTTCGGTCTTCCCGGGTATCACTGCCCTTGGGGGTATAGGTCTCGGTGGTGGCCAGGGTGAAGTTGCATACAGCTTGACCGCTTTGAGTATAACGAATCTCCGGATCGCGTCCTAAATTGCCCACTAGGATTGCTTTATTTACTCCAGCCATACCTGACTCCCCTTAATGATTTTTTTTGGATATAGATAATTCGAACCCTAACATACCCATCTTACTAAATCAAGCTGGTAGGACACTTAAGAAAGTAAAGCTTGAAGACATTAGTTTTTCTGGTAAAATGGCCCAAATTGCTTCTGGAAGATATTAAAGTAAAATCAATTAATATTCTCCCCACTTCTTAACACCGGCCTGCAAACCAAACCTGGAGCCGGATAAGTTCGGTTCACGTTTCCGGTCAAGGTACGCCAAGGTTTTCATGAGCTTTGGAAGGAACCTGAGTAGAGGATTAATGAGTCTGGAAATTAGAATTGTAGAGAGTAAAAGAGACTTGAAGACATTCGTCAAGGTACCGTTTGATATTTACCATGGAAATAAATATTGGGTCCCTCCCCTCATTCGAGACGAAATGGCTTTTTTTGACCGGTCTAAAAACCCGGCCTATGAAAACGCCGACAGCAGGCTTTTTCTGGCCATAAAAAACGGGACAGCCGTGGGCTGTATCGCCGGGATACTCAGCCACGCAGCCAATGAAAAATACAATCAAAAAAATCTACGGTTCGGTTGGTTCGAAACAATAGAGGATTACCCGGTAGCCCAGGCCCTTCTAGAGTCCGTGGAAAAATGGGCCTCGGAATTGGGAATGGAAACCATTACCGGTCCCCAGGGATTCACCGATTTAGACCATCAGGGCATGCTCATAGAAGGCTTCGACCAACTGCCGACTATCTCAGTCTATTACAACCATTCCTATTATCCGGAGTTCGTGGAGCGATACGGATTCGGGAAGGAAATAGATTACATCGAGTTCAAAACCCCCACGCCTGATCCCGAAGGAATCCCGGAAAAACTGGTCCGGATAGCAGATAGAATTAAAAAAAGGAGTGCTTTCAGGATATTGGAGTTCAAGTCCAAAAAAGAAGTCATCCGCCTGGGACCCGAGCTGTTCGAACTCCTGAATGAGGCCTACGAATCCATCTACGGTTCGGTTCCTCTTACCCCAAAGCAGATCGATTATTACATCAAAAAATACATTTCTTTCGTGGACAAAGATCTGTTGAAGATTGTTGTAAATGGGGACGGCCGCATGGCCGGGTTTCTAATAACCATGCCCAGTCTCTCCGAGGCTTTTCAAAAAGCTGGAGGCAGGCTCCTGCCCCTGGGATGGTATCACCTGTTGAGGGGTTTGAAGCGAAACGATATTCTCGATTTTTATCTCATCGGGACTAAGAATAAGTACCGCAGCAGCGGTGTATCTCTGCTTATGGCCGTGGATATACTTCAAACGGCCGTTGAGAGAGGTTTCAAGTACGGCGAATCGAGTCCCATGCTTGAAACGAACGCCCTGGTTCATGCCCTGCATAAATATTTGAATCCGGCCGTCCACAAGAGGAGACGTATTTATAAAAAGCGAGTGGAAAACTAGTCTTAGCCGCTAGGATTAAGTGGTAAATTACCTATATATTCGAGTAGTTAAATCCAAGCATTACTGCTTTTATCCGCCGGACAATGAGGTCTGGTTTTAGCGGGATGGAGCGTTTTGCCAACAACCGCTCGAATTTTTTCCTGAAAAGATATATGAATAAGGAGGATTCAAGAAGGCGGGTCCCTGCTTTCTTGAAACGTGGAAAGAATTAATATGCCGAAAAATTTTAAGGCCTGGCCGGAAGATTGGCCGAGGAACCTGAATTATCCATCAATGCCGGTTTACGCTTTTCTGGAACAGACCGCCCGGCGAAATCCGAATGGGATCGCCATCGTTTTCGAGGGCATGGAATTGACCTACGGCCAGTTAAATGAGCTCAGCAGCCGTTTTGGAGCCGCCCTTCAAGGGTTGGGCCTTAAAAAAGGCGATAGAGTGGCTGTCCACCTCCCGAATTGTCCCCATTTTGCCATTGCCTATTACGGGGTTCTGAAAGCCGGCGGTGTATTTACTCCGCTGAGCCCTCTGCTTTCGCCCAGAGAGTCCTCTTATCAGCTCAACGATTCGGGCGCTGAGACCCTGATTACCCTGGATGAGAGTTTCCCGGATATTCAGCCCGTCCTGGCCGGGACCGGGGTCAAGCGGGTCATCACGGCCAGTCTGGCTGACTGTCAGACAAATCTGACCGCCCCTTTGAACAGGATTGAAAAAGCCTCTATACCGGCCACACTCGATATGGCCTCGCTCCTGGACGAGTACGAATCCGGTCCGGCTGAGGTCTCCCTGGACGCGGCCAAAGACCTGGCCCATATCTCCTATACCGGTGGAACAACGGGCTTCCCCAAAGGGGTCATGCTTACTCATCGAAACGTAGTCTCAAACACGATACAGGTGGCCCACTGGCTGAACGGCGCCGGGATCGAGATGATCGATGGCGAGTTGGGAGTCAGCTTTCCGGAAGGCATAGATCCGGTAAAGGATCGTCTCGTGGCCTTTGACCGGGAAACAGCCCTGGTGGTGTCCCCCTGGTACCATTCGCTGGGGACTATCAGATACTTGAACAGCCAGGTCTACCTCGGATCGAAAATGGTCGTTTTCAAGCGGTTTGAACCCGGAAAGTATCTCGAGGCCCTGGTCCGGTACCAGGTAACCCTCCTGGGCGGAGCGCCCCAGCTCTATATCCCCCTGGTCAATCATCCGGATTTTAAAAAGTACGATCTCACCACGGTCAAGTTCGCCGCCTCCGGCGCGGCCCCGTTGGCCCTGCCCGTGCTGGAAGAGATGCTCAAAGCCTTTTCCGGAGTGGTCTGCGAGGCTTATGGCCTGACCGAGTGCACCATGGGCGTTTGCGCCAACCCGCCGGACCGTTCTTCGATCCGGGCCGGTTCGATCGGCCTCCCGACTTTCGATACCGAACTCAAGACAATCGACCCGAAAACGGGCCGGGACCTGCCGCCGGGCCAGGAAGGTGAGATTTGTATAAAGGGGCCGCAGGTAATGAAAGGCTACCTTAATAAACCCGAGGAGACGGCCGATGTCCTGAAAGACGGCTGGCTGCTGACCGGAGACATCGGCCGGGAAGACGAAGACGGATATTTTTACATTACCGGCCGGAAAAAGGACCTCATTATCTATAAGGGCTACAACGTCTACCCCAGGGAGATCGAGGAAATTATTTTCGAACATCCCGCGGTCAGGCAATGCGCCGTGGTGGGAAAACCCGATCAGGCGGCGGGTGAGCTGCCGGTGGCTTTCATCGAACTGGTGGAAGGCCAGAGGATTACCGCCGAAGAGATTATGGAGCATACCAATCCGCAGATAGCCCGGTATAAAAAGATACGCGAGGTTATTTTCATGGATAAGATTCCGGTCAGCGGCCCGGGCAAGGTGCTCAAAAAAGTCCTCCGGGAGCAATTCGAATAGGGCACAGTTTCTTTTAAAAAAAGAATTTTTAAACCACTCGCTCTTTCTTCTATTTTTGACACCGGGCCATAATTTACCTATACTCGGTCCGATCTTAGGTGAATAATTTGGAATAAAAACCTTCGAGTGTTTATAAGCTACCATTCAAGAGGGGGAGTTCAAACATGGTGGATTCGTTGCTGTACTATGAAGTCCACGGCACAAAAGGGCCTTTTTTACTGCTGGTGCATGGGATACTCTCCAGCCGGGCTCAATGGATCCCCAATATCGAGGCCCTGTCTGAGTTCAGCCGGCCGGTGATAATTGAACTTTTAGGACATGGCCGGTCTCCTTCTCCCGAAGACATCGAGTTCTATACCCCCGAGGGGTATATTCACCAGTTTGAACTGATCCGGCAGACCCTGGGCGCTGAAAGCTGGTTCATCTGCGGACAGTCTCTGGGCGCCTCGCTTACCTTGAGGTATGCCCTGCAGCATCCCGACCGGATAACGGCTCAGGTTTTCACCAACTCCCGGTCCGCCCTTTCGGAGACCACTTCAGGTGAAGTCTCTGAGATGCTGGCCAAACGGCTTAAAGAACAGGGGCGAGACCTGATTGATAAGTTTCCGCTTCATCCCTCCCGCAGCCGTAATTTACCCGCTGAAATCAAAAAAGCCTTGATCGATGACTCAAAGCTGATCGATGTGAATGGATTTATCAATACCATGTTCAATACGGCCGGTAAAAGTTCAG
>JAZGHI010000068.1:0-5692 GCA_036480955.1 Candidatus Adiutricales bacterium | reverse complement strand
ACAGTTCCTTAAGCCCCCGGCGGAGGGTGGGCAAGATTATTTCCGAGCCCATTGTAGTCAACAATAACGTGGCCAGGGGAGTGGTCAAGCAGAAGGTCGCTGAATTACTCGAAGTGGTGGGTCTCATACCGGACCAGGCCAGTAACTACCCCCATGAGTTCAGCGGCGGGCAAAGGCAGAGGATAGCGGTTGCCAGAGCGCTGGCCCTCAACCCCAGCCTCATCATCCTCGATGAACCGGTTTCCGCTCTGGACGTTTCAATAAGGGCTCAAATCATGAATCTGCTCCGGAATATTCAAAAAGAATTCGGCCTGACCTACCTTCTGATCGCCCATGATCTGGCCGTGGTCAAGCATATGAGCGACAGAATCGGAGTAATGTACCTGGGTAAACTGGTGGAAACGGCCGAGAGTAAGGAATTATACCGCAATCCTTTGCATCCCTATACGCAGGCCTTATATTCTGCGGCCCTGCCCTCACATCCTGACGGCCAACAAGACGAGATCGTTCTGTCGGGTGAAGTTCCCAGTCCTCTAAATCCGCCATCCGGCTGCCGGTTTCACCCCCGTTGTATCCAGGCAAAGGGGGTCTGTGCCAAAGAAGAACCGGTTTTGATTGAGGTGGGCGAGGGGCATCAGGTCGCCTGCCATTCATAGTTTTAGCCGTAAAAGAGTTCCACCGGTCAGCCGGCTGCACCTGTAAAGCCCCGGAATAACTTTAATTTAAAAAGTTAAACCACCGGCTCCGCAGGTGGTCAGTCATAGGCCATATCACTTGATTTTTTACTCCAATTTTTAAATAGGTGGAGTGACGAAATGAGCGAAGATAAAATAGAGTGCCTAGAGTGTGGCAAAAGCGTTGAACCGGATAGGGTCGTTTATATAGATGAGTCGCCCTACTGCTTAAATTGTATGTACGGCGATCTAAAGCCGATTGAGATATATCCCATCGGCTTTGTTAGAAATAATCTGGGTAGACGTCTGGACAAGGAATTCGGGCTGATAGGAGATCCTCGGGAGGAATCACGCATCGAACTTCTTCCTTCACAGAAACATTTTATGTACAAACTGGAGGAGGAAGAATATCTCACCATTGTGTTTTACTTCCATAAACACAAACCACCCCGGACAAAGTTTAAAAGAAAAACCGATTTGAAAGAGGTCGGGATATTCGCCTCACGCTCCCCGGACCGGCTTTCCAGGATAGCGGTGACAGATGTGAAATTGAATAAGATCGAGGGGATGACCCTGTTCGTTTCCGGTCTGGATGCCATCAACGGCACACCTGTGCTGGATATAAAAACGAGTTTGCGGGATAAAACGTAAACTGGAAAGGCCCGCCGCGTTCATTGAATGAACCGGATGTGCGTTCGAGGATTTCTCAATCCGGGATGGATTCGAGTGTCCCTGGTTTTAGGTGAATGATATCAAAGGCCTGGCAGATAAAGAAAGTGTCCCGCAAAAATCCCTGAGAGGGAATTTCAGGGGACACCTTATAAACGGGATTAACCTGATATTCGGTTAACCTGTCAATTATTTTGGATCGCGAAATCAGCTAAAATTGCAGTCCAACTGTAACCGCGGCGTGGAGACCTCCGGCATTGATATCGGTTAGAGTAAAGATCGACATTTTAGCCCAAGTATACCTGAAGTCCGCCCCGATGGTTAAACGGTCGGTAATTAAATAATTGAGACCGGCGTTTGCCCAGACCCCAAAGCCGGTATCGTCATCGGCCAGGTTCGTGAGTCCGGTGTCAAGAAGCGCCTTCATATAGGCGCCACCACCGCCAATGTAGGGCCGAAGCTTCGGGTCGTCCTCAAAGTATTTCCTCACACCAAGGTTCAATTCAAAAACACCGGCTTTAACCGTATTCCTGGTCCGCCATGAATACAGAACGTCCGCGGCTAGGTTTATAGGCCAATCCCTGGGTCTGATGTCAAACAATCCCCCGATTTCATATTGAGAAGCATAGTCAGCAGTCCCGACCGTCCAGTTGGTGCTGTCGAGAAATTTACCACCCAGCATGAATCTGGCGTTGCCCGTCCATGGTTGGTCAAACTCAGAAAATGCCAGAGAAGGAACTGCCAAAAAAAGACCTACGACCAAAAAACATAATAATTTTTTCATTTCTGACTCCATTCCTTTTTCGTTGGCGTTCGTGTTAATGCCCACTTTAATAGTAACTGGATAAGCCAGATTCTATTTGGGCGAGCAGGCAGTATTCTGCCGATGGCCTTATTTCATTAAACGGCCGCCTGGCGGGAATCCAACCAGGATCCGGGCCGGTTATCTCCAAGGAGTCTGAAAACTCCTCAGAGGGGTAAGGGCGGCATTTTTAAAATCTCACGATTCATATTATAATTGCGTTCTTCTCATGTACTCAGTTAGAATCCGGTGAAGCCATAAAAAAGATTGTTTACTTCTTTTTACGAACGACCTTCCATCTCTTGTCACGGAGCACTCACTCTTAATAGTATAAAAATTAGCCGTAATCAAGCTTATATTGCATAAATACACCATTTTGAAGCGGATTGGAAAAAGTTTAGTGCCGAAAAAAGAGGAGGTGTTCTCCAACGACTATGACCGGCACGGATGTTACTCTGGTATTGCTGGGGGTGCTTATCATCGTCAGCCGGGGTTCTTTGGCTATCTGGCCTGTAGCCACGCGCAATGTTTACCAAAGGCTTCTTAAAACAAACCTGCGGGTTCGCGTGTTCGGCCTGACCATCCTGCCCCTGCCGGTGGCCATGGTCCTGGTCAATCAGGGAAACCCGAGGGACGCAGCCGTTATTCTAACCGGCCTGGGCTATATTTTCATCTTTGTGGTAATAGTATTCTTCCTCATTATTCCGGGTATCTACCGTCTGGTAACGGAAGCGGTTCTGGAGGCCATGGATACGGTAATGCTTCGAGGCGTGGGAGCGATTTCAACGGCCATAGGCATACTCCTAATCTACGCGGGAGTAACTTAGGGTATTTGCCTCAGGGGAAATCAGGCGGTTCTGTAGAATTTACGGCATATCCCTATAATTGCTTTTCCAGAAAAGCTTTTATCCGTTTCAAACCTTCTTCCGAAGGTGATATATTTCTGTTTTAGAAAGCCTGACCCTGGGTGATCCTGTTTATTATTTTGATGGTCTGCGAAATCCTTGTTGGCTCGATATACCCAACTTTAAACAAAGCTTTCCGAATAATTATGGGGATTACTTACTGCTGAAGTATGCCCCCAAGCAATGTTTGGACACTGGTTGAAGAGATCTTTGGTCAACGCTATACACAGCGTCAATGTAAATTACCGATGATATACCTTACATCTTATGGATTATCAAAGTTTATGAAAATCATATGCGCAAATACTTATGACGCTGAATATAACTAAACAGCGCAAAAAAGGACGCGGGATTACGCGTCCTGGGTTGGCATGGTCAGGTCTTATTTAACCCGGAGGCTGAGGTTTGGTCGACGGAATAATCAGGGCCCCCGCTACTATTTTTAAGAATCTGTCATCGCTCTGAACGCCTTTGTCTCTAATGGCGTAGAGCAGCCTCCCAGCGGTTGTCTGGCCGTAAAACCAGTCAGCAAGCTGGTCTGGCGTCCCCGTGGACCCGGGCTGGGCCGTGACCGCCTCGGTGTAGAAGGCCTTTAAATCGTCAGTGGCCAGGTTCAGCGTATGCGGCAGGGGATAATCCGGGTTGGGATTTTGCGGCTGTTCGCCGGTAAGAAAGGCACTTATAAAATCCGCCAGATTGTCCAAGTCAACCCCGCTCACACCCACAGTGGTCCGGCCCCGTTTTTCCACAGCAATATCGTACCAGTTCCTGAGCTGATTCATTTCTGTTTTGAAGGCGGCAACAAGCTCGCCTTCCTCACTCAGGTCCTCCTTTGGGGTGCTTAAGTTGACCGGGCAGGCCCAGGGGTCTTCTTCAGCCATGTACGCGGCCTCTTCAGGAAAATCTTTTAGAACGGGGCCTTCCTTTTCATCCAGGAGAGCGAAAGCCGCTGTAAGTACGCGGGTCTGGAAATCGGCGTCGTTTGGCTCGCCTAGGGGCCGACCCAGGTCGAAGGGAACCCAGAGCGCCCTTGGCGGTTTAATTGTTTCGGTGTGTTTTCTGATAATACTGATTTGTGTTGTGGCCAATCCCTCCTCTTCCAGGTAGTGCGCAAGCCCGCCCACGGCGCGCGTGCAGAAAGGTCAGACCGGTACCAGAAGCACCACGTTGACGCCGTCATCCTTCAGCAATGAGGCCAGCTTCCGGGCGGCTGATTCCATCTTTTCCGGTTCAGTGGCTCCCATGAAAGAGTAGTGATAATCAGCCACGCTGCCGATCTCTCCGCGATCGGCCATCTTGCGGAGCCGGTCCAGAGGAAAAAGCACGTTCAGGTCCTGCTGGAACCCGGTTCGATCGAAATTGGTCGAAACGTGGCTCATAACCAGGTCGTTCGCCTTGGCCTCGCCCGGGATAACCCGATAATCGTCTGAGCCCAGCCCAAAGGGTCTGTCGTCCCGGCGGTGCAGACCTGCTGTGGAGACTATAGCTACCCGCCTTTCACTGGCCGGCGGCGCATCAACGAACGGTGTAGTTTCAAAAGTGGGACAGGGAAGGTTTCCCAGGTGACCCCTCATTGGTTCCGGAAGATTGGCTAAGCGGACCATTTGATTTCTCCTTGGATTTCATTTTATTATTACTCTTAGGCTTCGGACATTGGTCTACTAATATACGTAAACCGGGGAGAGAGGTCAATACGTATATAATTCCCTTGACTTCGGAGAACCTGGAATGCCCAATTGAGATGCGTTGGAGCCGGTTTTTATTGACCCACCTGAATATAGGAATCGGGATCGCGGGGCAGCCAGCGTGAAGGTTAATTAACTCGAACAGGAAAACAGGAGTAATCAAATGAAATATTCCCAGGCCAAACAGGGTCGAGTGTTCGTCATACGCCTTGAGGACGGAGAAACAGTACATGAAGAAATTGAAAAATTCGCTCGTACTCAGTCCATTACCGCCGCGGCATTAACGGCCATTGGTGGAGTGGCCGCTGGAAGCAGATTTGTGGTGGGTCCTGAAGACGGGAGGGCCAGGCCCGTCAATCCGATGGACTACATCATTGAAAATGTCCACGAGATAACCGGCACCGGGACATTGTTTCCGGACCAGCAGGGGAATCCCATTCTTCACATGCACATGGCTTGTGGAAGAAATTCCAACACGGTTACCGGTTGCATCCGGAACGGAGTGAAAGTATGGCAGGTTATGGAGGTTATATTGTTCGAACTGGTTGAGACTACTGGGCACCGGTTTATGGAGCCTGAGCTTGGTTTTAACCTGCTTCATCCGTGAAAATCGATGATTACTTAATATTTTCCATATTCATTTGAGCTGTCTGGGAATTATCAGGAAGGATTCAGAAAAGGTCCCCGTTCTGTTCCCAGGTCGGGGACATACCCGGTTGGGCTTGATCACAACAGGAATAGTACCGTCCTATTTGCCATATAATACCTCCTTTTCATTAAGGTATTTATCACGCCGAACACGGCGTAATGATTTGAAAGTAATCAAAAAAGTATGTCAAAGTCAAGCTTTTTCAAGCTGATAACGAAAGACTGCCCGGGGCTATGGCTTTTTACGACAACCAATGCTGGTACAGATCAGCGGTATTTTGTCGATCCAGACCACGCCTATACTCCGTG
>JAZGHI010000067.1:0-2771 GCA_036480955.1 Candidatus Adiutricales bacterium | reverse complement strand
GATTTGACCTCAAATTACTCGTTTTGCAGAGGTCTCATTTCCGAATTGTCCGACCGGATTCGGTTGTGGTATTCTTCAGACCACTTAGGGGGAGAAACATTGACTGTACGATATATCGGTATGGGCGCGGCCTGTTTAATGTTTGTCATGGCGCAGGGCTGCAGTTTTGTCCGCTACGCGGCCGTGGATAATTATCATGAGGCCGAACAGGCAAAGCCGGTCTGCGGCCCCGATGATTTGAACAATGTCTCAGAAAATCCCGAACTATATACGCATTGTCTGCTCGACCGGATGAAAGCCATGCCGGATGAAACCGTTCGGTTATTGGGCAAAGCCCTGACCGAGCTTCCGGATATGAACTACCGGCCCGGTCTTAAAGAAGCGATGGGATTAAAGGCCATATACGAGACAGCGTTTTCGGGCAGACCGGATGAAAAGGCGCTCCTTATTTCACTCGCCCGGGAAAATGCGGGCGAGTACCAGTACGGCGGGTCTTTACAGGGGCTCTTGTGGATGGCCGGGAAAGAGGGATTCAACCGAAGCAGGTTGAAGGATCAGACCCGGGAGACGCTGCTGGATTACGCCTGGGAAGACCTGGACCTGAGGCTGAACAGTCCTGAGGCAATACTTAAATATCTAGCCGTAAATTTTTCCTATATACTGAATGCCGGCCCTGTCCAGCGGATGAAAACCTTTTTCAAAAGCAAGTACGGCGATTGCTCAGAGTTCAGTCTGCTGGCCGGTTACTTTCTGGATAGTCTTGGCCTCGAGGTATTCATCCTGCTGACCAGGCCCTCGAGTTTATACGGGCACATCTCTGTTGTCTACAGGGACGATCAGGGGTTCTGGCTGCTGGACGGCAGCCGGGCCGCGCTGACCAGAATTTTAGAAGAGAGAAAAGCGCGGGAGCCTTTATCTTTTCTAGACTTGGTGGTATGGCATGAGATTAAAAATTTTAATCGGCTGTATGGGCCTTTCTCCAGGAAAGAGGCCCTGGTTTCAATCTACGAAAAGAGCGGGCAAAGGAAAGTACCCTTTAATTTTATCAGTTACGCAACCTATCGAAAACAGATCGAGACCTTTGGTGAGGAAGCAGGCAGTTGGTGGAGGTTCTGATTCGGTTCAAGGCGGAAGCGGATTTAGAAAAATATTGGCGCCCTGCGTTTTATGCATCGCGGGCAGGGGCGGCCGGCGGATCACCCCGGCCAAAGACGGTGATTCACAGCGATATTTCCCGGACCGTATATTCGATATTTGAGGGTTGACTCGAGAAATAATTTCAGTCCAGTTTCACGAAATAAACAATTTACTATATTCAGCGTCATAAGTATTTGCGCATACGATTTTCTTAAACTTTGATAATCCATAAGATATAAAGTATACCATCGGTAATTTACATTGACGCTGTGTACAAAATCCGAGAGGAGGAAGAATGAGCGATACTTATTATTTTCAACCGGAAACCTTGAGCCAAACTGTCTTCGATTTGTGCCGGGCTTCGGGTTCACCCCAGGATGAGGCGGAATTGGTCTCCACCAGGCTGCTGAAGGCGGACCTTACCGGTCATCCCTCCCACGGAATAATCCGTATTCCCATGTACATGATGATGCTCAGGCGCGATTTGATTAAACCGGGCGTGACACCGGAGTTTATTCGAGATAACGGTCCCACGGCCCTCATAAACGGGAACCGCTCCTACGGCCAGGTGGGGGCCGAGAAAGCCATGACCGTAGCCATCGAGAGGGGTCTTAAACACGGTATCGCCGGGGTGGGCGTGACCAATCTGGCCCACATCGGCCGGTTGGCGGACTACGCCAATTCGGCCTCCCGCGCCAACTGCCTGGCCCTGGTCTTTACTTCCTGCGGCGGGGTTTCTTCCCTGGTGGCTCCTTTCGAAGGCCTGGCCCGCCGGATGGCCACCAATCCCATGGCCCTGGGCATTCCCAGCGACCGCGAATATCCTGTCGTGCTGGACATGGCCACCAGTGTCTTTGCCGAGGGAAAACTGAGGGTGATGCTGGCCTCAGGTAAATCCGCTCCGGAAAAAGCTCTGCTGGATAAGGAAGGCCGGCCGACCACCAACCCGGCCGATTTTTACGCCGGCGGCGCCTTGCTGCCACTGGGCGGCGCGCAGGGTTACAAAGGGTATCTGCTCAACTTCCTGGTGGAGGTTCTGGCCGGGCTGCTGACCGGTGGAGGCTATGCCGGGGGAGATGACAAGGCGCCGTTCAACAATTGTACGCTCATGATTGTCATCGACGTGCAAAAATTCCGGGAACTGCCTCTGTTCAAAACAGAGCTGGAGAGTATGATCAAATACCTCAAAGACACCCCGGTTGAGGAAGGAAAGGAAGTGCTCTATCCCGGAGAAAAAGAGTTTAAGCACGAGGAGGCGGTTTTGAAAACGGGCGTACCCCTGGCGGATCAAACCGTGAAGTCGATCCAGGACGAGCTGGACCGCTATGAGGTTCCGGCGCAATTAGCCGATCAGGGGCGGCTCACTCCTTTTAATTGAAAAAGTTAAACCACCGGCTCGGCCGGTTCCCGCGTATACATTATAAAAACGGCCCTCCCGTTGAGGAAGGGCAGGGTAGCGCGTTTGCCACGAAGACGCAGAAACATATAAATGCTATCCCGCCATCGGCGGGTATAGCATTCTAGCCTGCAGTGATGTTTGGCTTTCATCGCCTAGGTAACATTTAAATCCTATTTCCAAAGCGACTCATTTACCCGCCGCCGTGGGCGGTCTCCCGTCATGGACGGGCGCCGTG
>JAZGHI010000066.1:0-2148 GCA_036480955.1 Candidatus Adiutricales bacterium | reverse complement strand
TATTGTCTCCCTCTGCTATCTGTGATTTCGGTAATTTAATGCTTTGGAGCGGTCAATACTTTTGGCAAACGTTATATGTAATTCTTAAGCATTTCACTCGAATCCTTAGACCCTTGACCCCTTGAATCCTTTCAAAAGCATCAACTCTTTTGGAGATGATTCATGTTTCGATTTATGAATAAATGATCGAATAAGTTCTTCATTATCTCTGCTTCAGAGGTGAAAATGCGCATTGACATTCTTTGAGCATGTAAATAAAAAGATTGCCAAACTGTTTGTTTTTACTATTATATTTCTGTCCAGCCATCGCAGCAGATGCATATATATCACGAAAAAATCGACCGATCAATCTATTTTAGTTGACACAATTTGCCGGTTATTAATTTGGCCCTCCCTTATTCCCATATGGTTGTTTACCTGGCAGACACGATCAAGCGAAGAGTTCGGGCTGCATCTTGATAAAAGCCTCTTTCATGGCTTGGCTGCCAGCGCTTTCAGCCACTTCGCGAGCCAGGGCCATGGCCTCATCCATGAGTTTTTCCGCGGGGACAACCCGGTTAACCAGCCCGATTTTCAAGGCCTCTTCGGCGTTAATGCGCCGCCCGGTCAGACATATTTCACGGGCGATGGCTTCAGGGATGACGGTGCGGACCAGATCGAAAGCGGCCGGTATACCCATCTTAACCTGAGGCTGCCCGAAATTGGCGGTTTCAACACTCACGCGCAGGTCGCACATCAAGGCCAGGTCCATACCGCCGGCCATGGCATGACCATTGATAGCGGCGATGACCGGCTTGGTGAAGGTGTAAAACTTGCGGTGGTAGAAAACGGACTGGGATAGAATCTGGTCCATGTCTCCTTCGGCGAACTCCTTGAGATCGAATCCGGCGCAAAATACACTCCCGGTCCCGGTCAGAACCGCGGCCTTGATATCATCGTTTTCAGTCAGGTCCTCGACCAGACTGATGAGCTCTTCGCGAAGCGGTGTATTAAGGGCGTTGCGCTGTTCAGGCCGGTTTAAGGCTATAACGGCCACGCCTTCAACATCTTCACGGGTCAATAGCTGGTAGGGCATGGGTAATTCCTCCTTTATCTCCGTTTATTTATGAATCTCAAAAAATTTAGAATAGCACAGACCAAGTCCCGAGACCAGTTTGAAGAGGAGAAGTAAAAGACATTCAATGATTGGAGTTTTATAATAATGGACAGCGCGCTATTTCCAGGTAGAAGACGATGTTTTCTTCGGGCCTCAAACGTTAACACCTGAATCCCTGTCCCACTATCTTGTAGTGACATAAGCGGCTGATTTATTTATAATATTATATAACTAATTAAAATCATTAGGAAAAAATAAGTCTTGACAATTTAATAATTATTTGGTTAAATTAATACAGAAAATAAGTCGAACGAAAAGGTAAATCCGTTTAAAGGCGGAGACGCAAAGCCACGGGTCTAAAGCCGGAAGGCCATGATAGCCGGGTTGCCGAAATTGCTCAAATCACGCCTTTAGGAACGGTTCCTAAAGGCGTTTGTTTTCTTCGGCCGTACTTAAATTTTAAATTATTAAAAGAGCTAGAAAGAAGGTGATAGAAATTGGATTAAAGGTGACTTCCAGTCCTGCTTATTTTGTGGGAAAGGATTTTCAAAGACCGTTTTGCACAAGACTGAAAGGGGAAAAGAATGAAAAGCTTTAATAAATGTATAGTATTAATCGTCTTTATCGCATCTTTTTTTATCTTGGCCTGTGATTCCGGGCCGGGAGGTAGAGGGGAGGGAAGCCTCTCTCTGAGCCTGACTGACTCTGCTATAAATAGCGTAGAAAAAGTCTGGGTCACTATTTCCGAGATACAGGTTCATAGCAGTGACGAGGGGTGGATTCCTCTCGAGTCAGAGGTGATCCTTCCCCTCACAGTAGACCTCTTAACTCTGCAAAATGGTAATTCAGAATCTCTCGGTCTGTCTGATATTCCGGAAGGGCATTATACGCAAATCAGGCTTTATTTAGGCACCGAAATCGAATCGGAGATGGATGATCCGCCACCTCATCCTAATTGTATTTTCGATGGAAATGAGTATCACGAACTTACCATTCCCAGTGGTTTCCAGTCCGGGATCAAGCTGATTCATCCCTTTGATATCGAGAGCGGC
>JAZGHI010000065.1:0-2663 GCA_036480955.1 Candidatus Adiutricales bacterium | reverse complement strand
CAATGATTGCTCCATCTTCGAGTATGAAGAAATCGCGCTCGGCGATCGGCTCCATCACACCCGCCAACTCACCTACTGAAGTGATGCCGGCGATCATAAGCTTCTCGAGTATTGCCGCGCTTGAAAGATATACCGAAGGTTTTTTGGCGCAGGCCACCTTGACCTTCTGGTTGCCCCGCTCACGAAGAATGCTCAAAAGCTCATGCGCCCCACCGGCGTGGTCGAAGTGGGCGTGGGACAAACAGATATAGGCTACGTCTATTGGATCCAGGCCCGATTCCTCCATATCCCGGATGATATTTTCTGCCACAACCGAAACTCCACTGTCCAGTATGGCCGATTGTTGACCTTTAACCATAAACACGGAAGTGAAACCGGGCCGATTTGACGCCAGCGTATCGATCATATAAAGGTTCTCGTTTACTTGCTCGATCATCAAAATCTCCCGGTAAAATAATAATTTGAATTAGGGAATTATTGCCATTCCCTCCCGGCATCGAGTGTTTTATTATGAGTCTGCTTTAGCGGGTTTGAAATTTCCAGATCAGAACATACCATTTTACATAAATCAGACAGGGTTTCAAAGTGAAATCGTCCACTCAAGCCATATCTTTTTACCGGCAATTGTATTTCGTTTACTTTTTTCGGTTTTTGTCCCAGACTGCCAGGATGGGAACGCAAGAACAGGCAGGACAAAACGATCAAAACGCCCCGCGAATGCGAAGATCACGGCCATGAGTCTGATAAAAAAAGTTCTACTAATTTTAAGCCTGGCCCTGTTTATTATTCTGCTTTCATTCTCGGGTCTCGGCCTTTACCTCTATTACAATCCTGAAAAAATAAAACCGATGGTCGAAAGAGCGCTCTCCTCGTACACAGGCTCATCCTTCACCGTAGAAAGCCTCTCCTATTCAATCAGACCATTAACCGTGGAGGTAAAAAATATACTTATCAAATCAGAAAACCAGGAAAATAACTTATCCATGGAACTTGGTCTCCTTAAGGCCGATATGAGCCTCGAGGGATCCTTTGGCCGAAAATCCCTGGTTCTGAACAACATTGAGATGAAGGGGCTTTCCGTTGAATTTCTTCCTGAAAGTTTAGCGCTGCCGGATATCACTTCCAAGGGAGAAGGAAGCTCCTCTATTACAGGTAAGTTGATTGGCTCACTCGTCGGGCTTTTTTTCTTCAGAGATATACGGTTTCAATCAGGTGAAATGCTCGACGGACATATCGCGGCGGATGTCGGCGATTTTTCTATCAGGGCTGATCGCATACATGCCCAAGCCGGCCAAGACAAACCGATCACCTTATCGTGCGCCATAGAGATCCGTAACCCTTCTAAAAAAATAATCCTTATCGCGCCGAAAGTAGACTTCGTAACCAAGGAGGCGCTGGAAATTACCGATATCAAGTTAAGCGGCAGCCTTGATGCCCAGGGCGTAACCGTACAAGGTCCGGATATCGGGGTTCGTAAAATGGACGTTGCCTCAAAATTCAGCTATAACCACTCCGGAAAGAAGCTCGGCGTTGAAAATCTTCGAATCAATGGCGAGGCAATCGCTTTCAGGTCTGAATTATTGGGGATGGACTCCTTTCCCTTGGCCGAGGCCTTTGGCGATATTTTTTCCATAAAAGCCGGGTTCACCTTTGATATGGACCGGGAGGAAGTGCGCTTTCAGGCAGTGGAAATCCATATCGCGGACCTTACCCTGAAAGAAAACACGGCCAAGACCCTGTCTTTCCAAGACCTTAAGGTTAAAGCCGAGGGCGCTGTCAGTCTGGACCCGTATCAGATAGACATCTACAAATTTTCTCTTTCTTCAAAGGGTCTTGGACAGATGGACGGCTCTTTCCTGGCGGGATTCGGCCCGAAAGGCGCGGTCCGGCTGCAAGTAAGCCAGGCCGCTCTTAACCTGGAAAAAGGCCTGGATCTTCTCCCTTCTAAAATAAAGCAAAGCCTGAAGCCGCTCACGCTCGAGGGCAGGGCCCTTTTGAAAGGACGGCTTCTGGGCACAAGGGAAGACCAGGGATGGAATTGGGAATGTGATCTGGAATCACAACTGAAAGAAAATCCCTATACTTTAATTTATAAGGATAGGCGGTTACAGGGAATGATTTCCGGTGTGATACATACCAAAGGCCCCATTCCCGATGTTCTGGTTTCAGCCGTGATCAGGGCGGATAAAAACGTCCTTTCGAGCAGCGAACTGGTCCTGGAGCCGTTTGAGATGACCGCTTCCCTCTCCGTCCGGTATCCCCTGGTTGATGTTGAAGACGCGGCGATTCAGATCCCCCGGGCCAGGATTAAGATTGGAGAGCGGGATATTCAAATTGATGACATCAGTATCGATATCCCAAAAGCCAGCCTGGATATCGAAAAAGGCTCATTCCTCCTGCCGGCGGTCAGGTTCGATTCCGCGGATTTGAAGAATTTGCTGGTTGCGATACGTCTGGAAGAAGGCCGGAAAGAAATAGGAATAAAGGGCCGTGAGACCTCTATTCTCCGTCTGGCCAATTTATACTATCCTTTTCCGCCTGATCTGACTATTACCGCCCGCGATTCCGTCCAGATTATGGCGAGCGCAAACGAGACCGGGCCTTGGAATGTCCAGGCTGAGCTGTCTCTCGACGATCTGCAATTTGAAGCTAACGGCGGGGAT
>JAZGHI010000064.1:0-4447 GCA_036480955.1 Candidatus Adiutricales bacterium | reverse complement strand
TTGGTTTCCGGCGCCTCGAAGAAATCTGTTTCCACTTTTTTCTGTTCGAGTGATTTAACCCGCTCGTCGGATGGGCTTACTTTCCCTTTCAAGGCCGCTATTAACTGCCCGAGCACGTTTTTGAGGTCACCCACCAGGGCCATGTCCACCGGCCATGTCCACCCGGCGTTTAACGGTTCAATGTCGATCTGGATTATCTTCTGGCGGGTCGGATCGATCAGGTCGGAGCTCATGTTTTTAGTGTCGCTGGGGGACATGTGGCACCCGGCCACCAGGATAAGGTCGGCCTGGCTGATTTCAGAGTTTGCCGCCTTCTGCCCGAAGGCGCCCATCATGCCCCGAGCCAGGGGATGGACTTCGGCCATGGCGCTCTTGCCCTTGTAACTGGTAGCCACAGGGGCGGTTATTAATTCGGACAGTTCCTGAAGTTCGGCGTGGGATTTTGACGAATGAACTCCCTGCCCGGCTACTATTACCGGACGCTCGGCTTGACTTAACAGTCCGGCCGCTTTTTCGATATCCTCGGCCGGGACAAGGCTTTTATTGCCCTTCAAATAACCCTGCGTTGGGTGAATCCTGGGAATTCTATCCGGGTTGATTTCGCCCGAGATGGCTCCGGGCCGCATAACCACGCAGGCCGGACCCGGTCTTCCGGTCATGGAATGCTTAATGGCCAGTTGAACTCCGGTGACAGTTTCCTCGGGAGTAGCGGCAGAACAGGTATACTTGCTCATCCCCCGGAGGATGTCTCTTATATCAAAGGAACCGTACTCGCCGCTTCCGGACTGGTAGGACGAGTACTGGCTGAAAGTCCCGCCGTCCGAGGTGTCGGTCAGAACCAGCATGGGGGAACCGGATAGGTAAGCCTCGAGTATGCCGAATCCGCCGCTGGAGGCTATGAAGGCTCCCTGGCCCATGAGAACGGCCGGTTTCCCGGTGACCCGGCCATATAGATCGGCCATGCAGGAAGCGGTCTGTTCATGCCGCGTCAGGACGGCCCTGATCTTGTCCTGCCGGTCATAAAGGGAATTCCAGATGGGTATGGTCCCGCCGCCTGGTATTCCGAACACGTGGTCGATTCCGCTCTCGATTAATACGTCACAAATATTCTCTCGCGCTCTGGACATCTGTCGCTCCTTTAAAACAATTGTAATATGGTTTAAGCCTCAACTTTCAGCGCTTTTATCAACTTTTCGAATAATTCCGGTTCTTCGGTTACGTCGCTTTCCTTGAGAAAATCCACTCGCTGCCGGAACCGGTCTTTAAGGGTGGCCATATACTCGTCCCGATTTTTTACCGAACCGGGATTGTACATCTCATAGTACCCGGGCAGGATCTTCTGCACGGACTCCCTGGCCGGTAGCTGGGTGCCGGGAATCAGGTCCCAGTCTTCCCACTCGAGCGTACCGGTTAAAATGGCCGTCTGCAGGGTTAGAGACGTTTTAAGAGGGATCGGTGTTGTTTCCTGATCCGAAGAGTCCCAAAAGCCCAAACCTCCGCCGGTCCAGACGTAACAATCACATCCGGCCTCAAACACGGCCTGGTAGCCCAGGCAGTCTTTATAAAGTTCATACACGCGGAACGGATTGGCAAAGGGTTCGAAGACCAGCTTCTTCATTTCTTCCTCAGACACGTTCTCGGCCGCGGTCCGTTTGGTCATCAGCGTGGCCCCCATGGCCACGGCCAGCGGGAGATCGGATATTTTTACTAAAGGTGGAAGGGTGGTGTCTTTCATGATCCATCCGATGGAGTCGGGAAAACCTATTATATTGGTTGTTTCGCCTAAAAGTTCCCGGGCGAAGATGGCCCGGCCGTTATTGTTTCTAGTATCACGGCCGTAAGGCAGAATTTTGCCGTCAACCTCAACCACCATCATGTTCTGCGTGGAAATACAGTATTCCCAATCGGGGTGATCCAGTTCCCGTGAATCGGTCTTGTCAAACAGTGAGGGTTCCCAGACGTAGCATTTCCTGTTCTCATAGTCTATCTGGAAAGCGTCGTCATGGGCGATGCGTATTTTAAAACCCTCCGGCAGGGTCCCTCCATTGTCCAGCGAATTGGTGTGAGCGGATTTCCCGGAACCCGACAGCCCGTAAAAAGCGATGACTTGTTTTCCCCTGCTTTCCAAGCCTTCGCAATTTGAAAAGTCTATCTCCTTGATCCCGGCGTGGGCGGAGACCGCGCCCATCTTCATGCCCGCGGTCCAGGCCATGGTCAAAGTCCCCTTCTTCCTCTCGCCAAAATACCGCATACCAAGATTGAATACGGTCATGTGAATCTCGTCCACGGCCGCGCAGCCCTGAGCCCAGCGGGGGTTGTCGGATTTCCACTCGGGATGGGAAACGAACAAAATGTCCGGGACGTCCAGCAGTCTGGATTTGTCGTATTCGGGAACCATGCTCAAGGGCTGGAAATTGGCCAGCCAGTTGAACATGTTGGAGGCGTCTTCGACCGGGGAAATCAACCGGGCCTTGATCATCATGTCCGGATGTGTCCCGACCACACCTTCACAGATAACCAGTTCGTACTTACTCTGCAGCTCATATATCGCTTCCCTGAGCAGCAGTTCCAGATCGTTTTTCTGGCTAGGAGTGCTTCGATTGTAAAAAACCCGCGCTCCGGCCGACCGGCCAACAGTACCACCGTGATTGTCATTGATTACCCGAGCCCCGTCCGGCAGCCCCAGACGTTTGACGGCCCCTTTATATATGGGCAAGTCCGTGACCGTAACCCAAGGCAATCGGCAGGCCGCCTGGTAGGCATCGGCGGCCGAGATCTTCCTCGGGCCTCCACTATGGTTTCGACCGCTAAAGACCGATTCGGCCAAGGCCCGCGGCCGGGACATCTCTCCCAGATTTTCGTAATACTTCCAAGAAGGTTTACTGGCCATGCTTAATACTCCAAAAATCTAACGATGAAATCATAATCAATCCAATTTTTTTAAGTACAATAAGTATAGATAGGCCATGGGTACCAGTCAAGGTAATTGAGGCGGGGCCGCTTTCGGTTGGTCCTTTTTGCTCATTGACTATCCTCAGCAAGCTTGTTACTCTTTTTGAAAAGGGACAGTCAAGACGGTGAGTTGTAAAATTTCAAGCCTTCGGGCTTTAATGGCGCACCGGAAACTGCTCTGGGAAAGGGGGGAAGATAGACCATGCCGGAAAAATCTGGTTTTGAAGCGATTCCCATCGGGTTCGAGGTTGGACCGCTTGAACTAACGCTGGACGAGGAAACAGTCAGGGAGCGGGCCGAGCTGATACAGTGGGAAGAAGAGAAACTAATAAGTGAGTTTGGGCTAGTACCGCCGGGGGCTACGGTCGTGCATCACGCACACATGAAATTCGACGCGCTTCCGGATTTAAAGGCCTCGATCTGGGCCAAAAGCGAGCATGAGTTCGTCAAGCCCATGAAGGTCGGGAGTACCATAACCATCCGGGGCAGGGTAGTGGATAAATACACTAAACGCGGCCGGAATTATGTGGTCACCGAGTATGAGACCGTGGATGAGTCGGGCGAAGTGCTTTTAAGAAGTGTTGAAACCGGCTTATACGTAGAGTAGGGAGGATTAAATCATGGAACAGAAGGAGAATTCCATCGGTCCAGGGGATGAGATACCGATTCTGAACAAAACGGCCTACATGCCCATCGATCCGCAAGGACGAAACGCCATTCACACCGACGATTACGCCAGAGACTTTGGTATGCGGGGCGCTCTTATAGGCGGTTCCACCTTACTCAGCTACGTGCTGGAAATGCTGTACCGGTACTTCGGCCAGGACTGGTTTGGACACGGTAAAATCAAGGTGTCCTTCATCGGCGGTGGGGCCATAAACGGCGACAAGTTGACGGCCCACGGACTAGTCACGGCCATGGAACCCAAGGGGGAGGAGACGAGAATTACTCTCGACGTCTGGCTGGAGAACCAGGATCAGGCCAAGATCCTGGTCGGTCAGGCCAGTTGTGTATGTTAGAGGGTCAGTCCATCGACATTTCCATGCTGGATTCAATCCTGGCCGCCAATGATTCCACGCTCCAGAAGTATATTTTTTCCGATGGAAAAGATGAAATCCCGACCCTGGTGTTCAGGCCTCCTCCGCTTTTAGGACAGCACAGCAGAGAGGTGCTGAAGGATTTGCTGGGCATACCGGATAATGAGATAGAGACACTCACCAGGGAAGGAATTATCTTCCAGGCGGATTCGGTCAGCTAAAACGGTTCGGACAGCGGATTGGAATAGATTAAGGAGAATACTTAATGGTCATCGATATTGAATGCGATATCCCCACCCGGGAAGTTTATGAGGTGGAACTGGCCTCCTACGAAAGGGCCGGTGACGAAGGTATGGGCAATTATGTGAACATCTTCGGTCCCAGTTGGGCCTCGAACGCCGGTATAAGTCCGGCTGAATTCGAAGAAGCCAAAAAGGCTAGGAGTCCCATGGAACTGA
>JAZGHI010000063.1:0-4184 GCA_036480955.1 Candidatus Adiutricales bacterium | reverse complement strand
CCGTGGGCATACTTTCGGCGGTAAAAGTAGGCCGGAAATTCGACAGCTTCGGAAAAATCTTCGCCCTCCTGGGCCAGGCCCTGCCCGGCTTCTGGGTGGGCATCATGCTCATTATGCTGTTCTCGGTAAAATTGGAACTTCTACCGACCTCGGGCATGGGGACCTGGAAGCATTACATCATGCCGGCCTTTACCCTCGGATGGCTGTCTATGGCCGCGCTGACACGTTTAAGCCGTTCAGCCATGCTTGATGTTTTGGACTCCGAATACATCAAGCTGGCGCGGATAAAAGGGGTGCGCGAATTTTTCGTCATCACCAAACACGCCTTTAAAAACGCGGGCGCGCCGGTTTTAACCATGGCCGCCACGCAGTTCGTTGGAGCGTTAAACGGGACCATGATTATCGAGCAAATATTTAACTGGCCGGGCCTGGGCCGGCTTACCGTGGAAGCGGTGTTCGCCCGTGACTACCCGGTGGTTCAAATGGTCATTCTCATCAGTTCCACTATCTTCGTCATGTCCATCCTGGTGGTGGATATCCTCTATGCCTACCTGGATCCCCGAATCAGATACACCACCTAAATAATGGATCTATCCCGGCTAAAGACGTTAATAGCCTTGCCCTTCTATGGCTGGTACATTGTCGTGGTGGGGTTTTTTTCCATTTTCGTAGGTGTTGGCACGACTATCGATTCCATGGCGGTCCTGGTTAAGCCCATGTCTGAAAGCCTGGGATGGAGCAGGTCCCTGATCATGGGCGCCGTTACCCTGGGTTCAATCTGCAGTTCCCTGGTCTCTCCTTTGGTGGGCAGGATAATCGACAGGCATGGCGCCCGGATCTTAATGCCAGTCAGCGCCGTCATCGGCGGCCTCCTGCTCATCTCCCTCTCCATAGTGCAAAGCCCCTGGCAGTTCTATCTTCTCTTCGGAATCGGGCTAGGAATCGCGCGGCCCTGTTTTTCCATGGTGGCCGCGACAACCACCATTTCCAACTGGTTCATTTCCAAACGGGGGCGGGCCTTGGCCTTGACGACCATGGGCGCGGCTATATCGGCCCTGCTTGTCATTCCACTGACCCAATGGATAGTATCTACCTATAATTGGCAGGCAGCCTGGGTAATGCTGGGAGTCATGGCCTGGGTTATCCTGGCCATCCCGGCCGCCGTTGTTATACGGCGCCGCCCCGAAGACATAGGGCTTCTGCCGGACGGCCGTTCGGCCGGGGATCAAGAAATCTCCTCGACGCGGGAACCACCCGGAGAAAACGGAGACAGGCTTTCGGTATTCGAGGAAAACTGGTCAGCGAATCAGGCCATCCGGACCAAGGCCTTCTGGCTTATTCTGGTGTCCATGGTCTTGACCTCATTTCCGGTCATGGGAGTCTGGCTCCACGCCATAGCCAGTTTCACGGACAAAGGTGTGTCTCCGGCCCAGGCCGCCTTTTCCATGGGCTGTGTGGCCTTTACTTCCATCCCGTCAAGACTGCTTTTTGGCATGATCGCGGAAAAATTCCACGTCCGGTATTGTCTTATCATCACCTACGTCGGACTAGCCGCCTCCGTCATTTTCATCATGCTGGCCGACAGCTTTCCCATGGCCGTGGGGTCCATGCTTTTTTACGGGGTGTTCGTGGGTGGAAACATCGTCCTCCAGGCCATGGTCTGGCCTGTTTATTTCGGCAGACTTTCCCTGGGCACCATTCAGGGTTACGCTGAACTCTTGCGCGTCGTCGGTAACGCGGGGGGTCCTCTTCTGGCCGGGATCATTTACGATATCACCGGAGGTTATTATGAGGTCTTCAGCGCCTTCGCGGGCGGCTGTCTCGCGGCGGCATTATTGATATACTTTGCCAAACAGCCTCGATGGCCGGAAACGGTTTAACCTTGATTCTCTTCAGAGAACATTCGCCTAAACCAGAATCGTACTAGCCACTCCCTATAAGACCCCTTAACTAGTGCCCGTCCGGAAATGGTTATTTTCCCCAATCTCTTTGTTGGACGAAAAAAATTACGGACATTTATTTTCCTTCGGAAAAAAATTATCATCATTTCTGGACAGACACTAACTAGCCTCTTCTTTGCCAGTCGATATGGTTTCGAATTTGGCCTTGACAAATTACGTAAAAGTAATGTACGTATACGTAAAATCAGTTTGCGGAACTTTGGAGGAAATCACCATGCCGCCCGAGGAATACATCGGATACCTGATCGCCAGGACGAACAGGAACCTTCGAAAGAGAATGACGACACTGCTTACCAGCTTCGATCTGACCACACAACAATACCGTGTCCTCCGAAGACTTTATGAAGAAGACGGTCTGCCGGCCAGGGAGTTGGTCATTCGGCTCTCTTCAGACAGTTCCACCATTATGAATATCATCGACCGCCTGGAGGAAAAGGAACTGGTCCGAAGGGACCCCGATCCTGCGGACCGTCGGGTAAACCGGATTCTTCTGACGCCTCAGGCCAAGTCTATTTTACCGAAAATTACGAAACGCGTAGAGGTTTTCAAGGAGGCGACCTTAAAACTCCTTTCACCCCGGGAAATAGAGGCGATGAGAAGCGGTCTCACCAAGCTGGACAAACTGGCCGCGGAGTACAAAAAACCAGAGTAAATTAAAGGTATATATGGACGCTCGTACCAGGAGCCCTCAATACGACTCAGAACCCGGTCTCGACCGCGTATCCGCAAGAAGTACAGGCCAGCGGGGCAAATTCAGGCTGTCCGCTTTCTCCGCCTTGAGGAACCGCAACTACCGCTGGTTCTGGTTCGGCATGCTGGCCTCATTTAACGCCATGCAGATGCAGATGGTAGCCCGGGGCTGGCTGGTCTATACCATGACCGATTCCGCGTTTCTCCTGGGTCTGGTATCGGCCGGCTACGGCATACCCATGGTGGTTTTATCGCTTTACGGCGGAGCCGTGGTGGATAGAGTACGCAAACGCAACCTGCTAGTAGCGGTTCGGGCGGGGTTAAGCGTCTTATCTCTCATAATAACCATTCTGATATTTACTAACACCATATCCGTGTGGCACCTCATGCTTAACTCGATCCTGTCCGGGGTATTGTTCTCCTTTTACGGTCCGGGCCGCCAGGCCTTTATAGCGGAGCTTGTTGGGAAAGACTCCATCATGAACGCCATCGCCATGAATTCCATGGCCCTGAATATCTGCCGGATAGCGTCTCCCGCTCTGGCGGGGCTCCTGATTAAAGTAATTGGAATTCCGGGCGTGTACGGCCTGGTTACCATATCCGGGTTCCTGGTTGTTTTTTCCCTGGCCATGATTCCAGCCGGGAAGAAAACGGAGGTCCGGCCGGATACGCCCATGCTGGCCGATGTCCTGGAAGGTATACGCTACGTAAAAGACAACGCCGTGATTTTATGCCTGTTAATAATTGGGTTCATACCCGTACTCACGGCCATGCCTTACCAGATGCTCATGCCGGTTTTCGCCAAAACAGTTTTTGGCGCCGGTGAAACAGGGCTTGGGCTGCTTATGTCAGCCGTTGGAGTAGGAGCGTTAACCGGTTCCGCCACCCTGGCCTCTCTGGGCAACTATGAGCACAAGGGAAGACTGATGTTGATCGTGGGTTCTTTTTTCGGTCTCTTTCTGGTCCTCTTCGGTTTTATGGGATCTTTGCGCCCGGGTTTAACCGTCCTTCTTTTCGTTGGTTTCTGCAGCACTCTTTTTATGACCCTGGTCAACACCATGCTCATGACCAGTACGCCGGAGGAACTCCTTGGCCGGGTTATGAGTATTCATATGATGACTTTCGGTCTGATGCCTCTGGGAACACTCCCGGCCGGAGCTTTGGCCCAGGCCGCCGGAGCGCCGTTCACGGTCATACTGGGAGGCACCCTCACCACTGTTTCCGTTTTATTCATGGCGTTCACTCAACCTCGGCTAAGGAAATTAAAATAATATTTTTGCGCGGCAAAGCACCTTTAAAAACAGACCCAGCCGATTCAGAACAGGCTTGGGCTAGTCAGGCAGGAGGTACATGGCCATGAGTCAACCCGCTCTTCACGGGGTCAAAGTAGTCGAGTTGGCCGGAATGATCTCGGGCCCATATTGTGGAAAACTACTCGCCGATATGGGAGCTGAAGTTATCAAGATCGAACCGCCGGAGGGTGATCCGGCCCGCCAGGCCGGCCCGTTTCCTAATGACGAACCGCATCCTGAA
>JAZGHI010000062.1:0-3250 GCA_036480955.1 Candidatus Adiutricales bacterium | reverse complement strand
AGTCCTCGAAATACTGCAAGTATTCCTGCGGCTTAAATTTTCGTGCTCCTCGATTTGACCTCAAATTACTCGTTTTGTTGAGGTCTCCCTTGATCTAGCCATGCTCGACGAAAATAGCGACACGGCGTCAGTAGAGCAGATTTCGGGCTATGACGTGCCGCATTACTTCAGATGGACCTTCACCAATTCGACGCGTCCGCATCTCTCGATACCACCGCTCCAAGGGCAGTTCTTTTGACAAGCCCATGCCGCCGTGGATTTGAATCGACCGGTCTACCACTCGGGTGGCCATCTCACTGGCCATAACTTTGGCCATAGACGATTCTACTTGAAACGGCAGGTTTCGCTCCCTTACTCCGGCGGCGTGGTAAACTACCAGCCTGGAGGCGTGGAGTTCACAGGCTGAATCGGCCAGCATCCACTGGATGCCCTGCCTCTCGGAAAGAAATTTCCCGAAAGTCTCCCGGATCTTGGAATACTCGATAGCCATTTCCAGCGCTTCCTGGGCGATACCCACACAGGCCACGGCGTAGGTAATACGGCCCCCGGTGAGGAAAGAACCCATCAACTGGAAGCCTCCTCCCACTTCACCCAGTAATTGTGAGTCGGGCAAAAAACAATCTTCAAATATAAGTTCATAGGGCCAATTCGGCCTTATGACCGGAATCCGATTGCCAACCGTGAATCCGGGGGTTCCGACGTCAACTATGAAAATCGAGATCTCTCCTCTGGTTCCTATGGGTTTGTCGTCTGTACGGACAAAAACAATCACAAAATCTGATATGCCGGCGCCGGTAATCCAGAACTTGGTCCCGTTGAGCACCCAGCCGCCTTCCGTCTTGACCGCGCGAGTTTGAATGGCCCTGGCCGGGTCCGATCCACCCGACACCTCGGTGATGGCGAAACAGCTTCGCTTCTCGCCCCTGGCGCTTGGTAATAAATATTTTTCCTTCTGTTCTTTAGTTCCGGCAAACAGAAGCGGATTGACACCTGTCCCAAAAGCTCCGCCCGCGGGATTATACAAACCTTGTCTGTGTTTGACTGTCTCTTCACTCATAAGTAGCCTGGAAAAAAAATCCAGATCGCCGCCTCCGTATTCTGATGAAAGACCAGGATTAAACATTCCCATGGCCTTGGTCTTTTCCTGAAGACGCGCCACTTCTTCCGGCGGAAACTCGATAGCGTCCGGATCCAATTCCCGCTCGATCGGGATGATTTCATTTTTCATAAACTTCCGTATGGTATCCCTAAACATTATTTGCTCTTCGGTCAGGTCATAATCATGTTCATACATATCGATCTCCTTATTAAATTAAGGTTCTTCTCCAATTTAGTTGGAGAACAGGGTTCGAGGATTCAAGGGGTCAAGGGTTCAAGTGTTTGTTCAAGCGTTTGTACACCAACGATTTTATCAGCGCTTTGAGCATCAAAGATCCAAACATAGTCCGTATGACTTTTGCCAAACTTTCAGATCTCTGTAATTCTTAAGCATTTCACTCGAATCCTTAGACCCTTGACCCCTTGAATCCTTTCAAAATCAGCATTTCACTCGAATCCTTGGACCCTTGACCCCTTGAATCCTTTCAAAATCAGCAACTCTTTTGGAGATGATTCACTATTCTTCACTATTCAGTTAAGAATAGGGGTTCAACTATTCTTTACTATTCTTTTCTTCCTGTCATCAACCCGGCGCCGCGGCCAAGGTCCTTTCTTTCGATAAAGGTCATACCGGCCTCCTCTATCCACTCTTTTATTTCGGATTCGGTGTAGGTGTCACCACCTGGTGTGCCGACCAGCATGTTCAGGGCGAAAAAGGTCCCGAATACAGGTTGAACGCGGCTATCATCCATGATGAAGTCCGAGATCACGACCCGGCCGCCGGGATTCAGGGCCCGGCTTACTTTTTGGATAAGATTCTGATTCTGCTTATACGAATTGCCGTGGACGATGGCCGACAGAAAGGCCAGGTCGAATCCGGTGCCCAGTTCATCCTTGTTGAAATTTCCTGGAACCGTCAGGATTTTTTCCGCGAGTCCTTCCTGGTCGATGTATCCCTGTGTAAGAGGAACGACGTTCGGGAGATCGAAGACCGTGGCCTCCAGGTTGTCCCCTGCGCGCACAAAGGCCATGGAAAAAGCGCCTGAACCACCACCCACATCAAGGACACGCGAAACACCGGCCAGGTCAATCTTACCGACGACAAACGGCGCTTCAAGGGCCGCCCGGGCGTGCATGGCGGCAATGAAGGCCACGAGCCATTCACGGCCCCTCTCATTCGTGGGCCTCTGCATGACCGTCCCGCCATGGCGGACGGCCCCGGTAAGGGTGCTCCAGGATTCCCACAGATGTACCGTGTGCATTAGCCCGGATTGATATCCAGGTTTTCCCTTCACCAGCGCTTGCTCCGCCAGAGGGGAATTACCATATTTTCCATTCGATTTGGTCACTAACTCCAGGGCGCAAAGGGCGTTGAGCAGACGGTCCACACCTCTGGGGTCAGCTCCAATATCGCTCGCTACTTCTTCCGAAGTCTTTTCTTCATCACCCAGCGCTGAAAAAATGTCCAGTTCGTAAGCCGTCAGGAAAACACGGCTGCCCTGGAACGCCCTCGATAACTCTCTCAGTTTACCGGTCGACAATCCCTCATTCCTTGGTTCTTTTCTGGAATTACTCATTTTCACCCTCCTGTTCAGGGTTTTCAGTATGAAGCCTACCTAACGCCGGTAAAGCCACGGTTTTTTCAAGAAGGGATCTCTGAATTATCCCTGCAGAACCGGGGTAAGATGGAAAATGGCTGAAAACGTTAGTTAGTGTCTGTCCAGAAATGATGATAATTTTTTTCCGAAGGAAAATAAATGTCCGTAATTTTTTTCGTCCAACAAAGAGATTAGGGAAAATAACCATTTCTGGACGGGCACTAGTTAAGAATAATCAGATGGACCTTGAATGTCAAATTGAATAACTGCCCGTGAAGAAGGCAAGCAAGAATCAAAAGAAAAATGTTCCAGCGCGCGGCATGATTTAAGTTCAGGCATTCTTAAGGCCAAAAAAAAAGCAATAATCCCATATCGCGTCCAGGAGATAAAATGTCTCTCCAGACCGTCTCCAGGCCAGCCATACCTTGAGACCTCTGCAAAACGAGTAATTTGAGGTCAAATCGAGGAGCACGAAAATTTAAGCCGCAGGAATACTTGTAGTATTTCGAGGAGTTAAATTCGAGCGCGACAAAGAGTTGAGCCAAAGGACGAAG
>JAZGHI010000061.1:0-4690 GCA_036480955.1 Candidatus Adiutricales bacterium | reverse complement strand
TTGCACCTGGAACAGCGTCAGGCGCGGTCAAAAGGCCGCGCCTTTTTTTAAATTTGAACAACCTGCTCTTGAGAAACAAGAAAGCGGGATTATTCCAGCCGCCTCAGACGAGGCTGGGTGAGTGTGGCGGCCAGGAGGAATACAAGCAGTATACTTCCTCCCACGACCACGGTCACAGGAGCGCCAAAAGCTTCAGCGATGGCTCCGGCCGGGAGCACACCCAGGGGCATAAGCCCGAAGGTCATCATAAAAATGCTCATCACCCGGCCGATCAGCTCCTGGGGGGTGTTGCTCATGATCATTGTATTGTTGAGCGTCATGAACATGGAACTGCCAACGCCGACAAATACAAGGGAAATCGAACCGGCCAATAAAGAATTCGATTGACCGAAGAAGATCAGAGCCAGACCGAAAATTATCCCGGTGGCCAGCATCAGAACACCCTTACGCCGAAAATTACCCAAAAAAGCAATAATGCTCGATCCGGCCAACGCGCCGGCCCCTACCGCCGACATCAGGAGCCCCAGCCCGGTCTCTCCGGCCTGGAAAACTGTTTTGGCGAAGACCGGCATAAGCATCTGAAAGGGCATGGCCGTAAAAATAGGCACGAAAACGAGAACCATCAGGGCCATGATTACATAATTGCCTTTTACGAATCTCAAACCCTCGGCCATGTCTTTTAGCATGGGAACATCGGCTTTTGCGGCCATGGTCCCTCCAGGCGGAATCATTACGGTAGAGAACATGCCCCAGCCGTAGGAGACCAGTATAACCCAATAAACACCCGGGATATCTATCCATTTAAGCAGCAGACCGGCTAAGGCGGGCGAGGCGATCCGGCAGATGTTCATGGCCATGGAATTCAGGGCCACCGCGTTGAGGAGATCTTCCTGGCCGACCAATTCCATGATAAAGGCCGCCCGAGCCGGCATGGCAAACGAGAAGATGATACCGGAAATAACCGATGAAACCACCAGGTGCCAGATAGCCAGATACCCGGTCACAATAAGAGTGGTGATTATGGCCATTTGAATGAAGATAAGGGACTGGGTGGTGAGCAGGAGGTTTCTTTTTCTGACCCGGTCCGCGACCGTGCCGCCGATAAGCGAGAGGAGCAGCATGGGCACGCCCGCTCCGGCCGAGACCACACCCAAGGCCATAGGCGAATCAGTCATGGTGTATACCAGCCAACCGCCGGCCACCATGGACATCTGCATGCTGTTGAAGAAGCCAATCATACCGAACCAGAGCCATCGGTAGTTTCGGATTCTGAGTGAAGAAAAAGCGGCCAGTTTCATCTTTGGCCTGGGGCCGCCCAGGCCCATTCCCATCCTGCCTGGCCCCATACCCGGACCACCGGGTCCGGCTACGGCGCGATAATCCCCCTTAGACCTGTGCATCAAGCGCCCCGAATATTTTAATAATAGCAAACATACCGCAGGTAGTCATATAAACGCTCATCACCCGGCCATGATGATCCGTTGCTACCCTGCATTCAAACACTTCATCGGTGTTTAAGCTCTGATGTAATTCTCACTTAACGGCCCCGTTAAGCCGTAATTCAATTGGTCTAAAAAATCGAGATGGGTAGAATGTAAGGACATTTGTTAGCCTTGAATAATTCTTTTTTAGGAATTGCCTATTATCACCGGTTGATCGACCTGGAACTCTCTCTTGTTCAGCCATAATAATTTTTTTAGCAGTCTGAACCCGGCCTTAATTGAGCTTCCTCAGCCGAGGCTGACTCAAGGTCGCGGCGATCAGGAACAGGAAGAGAATGCCGCCGCCTATAAAAACGGTAATCGGCGCTCCAATAGCCTGGGCCAGGGCGCCGGCGGGCAAGGTCCCAAGGGGCATCAGGCCAAACGTCATCATGAAAAGGCTCATGACCCTGCCCATCAACTCCTGGGGAGTATTGGTCATAAGCAGCGTACTGGTCGCGGTCATGAACATAGAGCTTGTTCCACCCACGAACACCAGCCAGATCGAGGCGGTAAGTAAAGAGCCGGAAAACCCGAAAACCATTAAGAATAGTCCGAAACCGATTCCGGTGATCAGCATCAGCAGCCCTTTGTGTTGAAAATTACCCAAAAAAGCCATTATAGTCGATCCAGCCAGCGCGCCCAGACCCGTAGCTGACATGAGCATTCCCAGCCCGGTTTCCCCCGAGTTAAATACGCTTCGGGCGAACACCGGCATCAGCATCTGGTAAGGCATGGCTACGAGGATCGGAACAAAGGATAGAATAAGCATGGATAAAATTATGGCATTGCCCTTAACGTACCTCAAGCCTTCCTTCACATCCTCCCACATGGGTACATTAGGCCGGGCGGCCATAAGGTCACCCAGAGGTATCTTGGTAGTCGTGAGAATGGTCAAGACGTAGGAAAGGGTTATAAACCAATAGGTTCCGGGAACATCGATAATCTTCAAAAGGACACCGGCTATGGCCGGTGAGGCTATTCGGCTGATATTCATGGCCATCGAACTCAGGGCGACAGCGTTCATGAGATCGTCCTCTTCGACCATTTCCACTAGAAAAGCCGAACGAGCGGGCATCATAAACGAAAAGATAACGCCGGCGAGGAGAGAGGCCACGACCAAATGCCACAAGGCGATCAGATCGGTATTAATCAGGACGGTGATAACCAGAGACATCAGGAACATGCAGGCCTGGGTTACCAGAAGAAGATTCCTTTTCCGTACCCGGTCGGCAATAGCCCCGCCATACAGCGAAAACAGTATCATGGGGACGCCAAAACCGGCCGACACCAGCCCCAACGCCAGTGGGGAACCGGTCATGGTATAGACCAGCCAGCCCCGGGCCACCATCTGCATCTGCATGGCGTTGAATGAAAAGAGGTTGCCCAACCATAACCAACGGTAGTCCTTAATTCTCAGAGATGAAAAGGCGGCCAGCCGGAATCCGCCGCCGCCCGGCCCCATACCTGGACCGCCCTCCAGACCCATTCCCGGACCGCCGGGCGATCCTGCCCCGAAACCTTTCTGTCCGGGGCCTTTCTGCGGTTGCCCGCTTGTACTACGCATCTAAATCCTTGTCCAGGTCACCCATTCAGGAGGCCGCTTAATCAGTCCATCATTATTTCGGTATATTGTTCAAAGAAGCGGTTCTTGTTTTATATGGGATTACCTTATCTCATCATATTTCAAAAAAGAGGTTCAGAGAACCTCAAATATCCCCAAAATATAAGTGAGTACACTAGCACGGTTTATGGAAATTGTCGAGAACAAGTTGAAAATCGAGCCTGGCCAGCCCAAACATGCCGTTATTATAAGGCCGGAAACTCAGTTAACCTGACTGGAGGGTTTTTGTTTTTGGAAGATATATTTGCCACCCCTGAGAGGCAGCAGATCTGAGTCAATTTGCGGGATAGCCTCGTGAGACCCGATTATTAAGAATCCCTCTGGAGTCAATTCGCCAATTATAGCCTTCAAAGCTGGAATCCTGAGGGAATCTTGATAATAAGTCAGGAGATTGTTTCTTAAAAAGATGAGGTGAAACGGGCCTGACGGCGGGCTGGTCAACAAATCGTGCTCAAGGAACTCGATGCCCCTTTTTAGAATCGGGATAATCTTATAACCATTATCTTTACCTATTGGGTTGAAATACAAAGACAGCCATTCTTCGGGGCAATCCTTCAGACTGCTGAGTGAATAAATCCCTTCCTCTGCTTTTTGAAGATAGATCGGGTTGAGATCCGTGGCCAGAATTTCAAATTCCGGTGAATAATCGAGCCGGTTTTTTATCACTTCAAGCAGAATTTTCAGGCTGTATACCTCCTCCCCACACGCGCAACCGGTGGACCAGATTCGAATTTTTTTCTCCGGTTTTTTTAAAATCGCGGGAAGTATCTGGCTCTCAAGGAGTTTCCACAATTCCCTGTCGCGGAAGAACCGGCTGATGGAAACAGTCAGAAGCCGGCGGCAGTCCTGTTTTATTCTCTCGTCTGTGTCTATGATTTTGAAATAATCAACTAGGCCCCGGCAGCCTAGTTGGTTCATGTGGCGGCTGACCCGTTTTTTAACACCCTTCCTGACTCTCCGGTAACCCTCCCAGGAAAGGTCGAACCGTTTCAGAAGCCGCTGAAAATTCTGGTCATCCATTTTTTACCCGGTCAAGCGGAAAGGTGCAGGTTTGATTCATAAAAAGAAAAAATCCTCAGGGTGCGATTACAATATGTCGTTCAACGGGTCCGATAGCGACTAGACAAAACCCCTTCCTTAAGGGCAATATCCCTTCTAAAATGGGGCAAATCGGGCCGTCAGAAACTTTAATATAAAAAGAGACTTCTGCAAAACGAGTAATTTGAGGTCAAATCGAGGAGCACGAAAATTTAAACCACAGGAATACTTGTAGTATTTCGAGGACTAAAGCCACTGCAGGCGAAGCCGAAGTGGCAGCTCAAAATTCGAGCGCGACAAAGAGTTGGGCCAAAGGACGAAGTTTTGGAGAGGTCTCAAAAAGTAACTTCTGGTTGGCTCAAACCATTCGCGCCGTATGCGGCATTAATAGGTGCTTTCAGTCTTCTCGCCCTCACAGATTTCCCTTACCTCATCTTTGACCAGCCGGCCATCCTTCCAGACTTTTTCTCTGATCTTATGACACCTTGTCACGGCGTTATAAGCCACTGGCGAGGCTTCAATTTTTTGATAACCGTCCGAGCTTTCA
>JAZGHI010000060.1:0-5609 GCA_036480955.1 Candidatus Adiutricales bacterium | reverse complement strand
CCTGGTGCTGAAAGACGGGGAGCGGATTTTATGTCCAAACTGCGGAAGCGTTTCCGTTGAACGAATAACGGTTTCTCTTTTCAACTGCACTGGTGTTAATCTGACCAAACAGCTTAAAATGGATTCCGAAGACCGCATGAAAAATGGAAAGGAATGGATGAAGAATCAGGGAACGAGGAAAAACCGGATCAAGATTCTTTAAATTCCTTATAACCTAAAGGAGGTTCAATATGTGCCACTGGTGTCAGCAGCACGGCGACCGGGACCACAGGTGGTATGAGAAGGTCGAGAACTATATGTTCGAAAAGATTTTTCCTGACGCGGCCGATCAGGAAAAAGCCAAAAACGAGATGAAAGCCACCTTTTCCCAGACTGAGTGGCGTTATTCCGACCCGGAATTTATTCGCAACGAACGTTTTTTAAGGGACCGTGCCTCCTCCGGTTTCGGGTCTCAGATCATTACCAAAGAGGAGATGCTCAAAGTCGTAAGACTGGCTGATGAGGCGGTTAAAAGAGAAGACAGCATAATGGTGGTCGGACATTGTCCCTGCCGGCTGGTCCTGGAAGGGGTGCGGGATTATGTCTGCATCGGATTTGGGATGCCGGTAACCATGTCCATGGAAGTCGGCTACGGCAGATTGCCGAAAGGGGGACTGACCGAGTATGGCGGGGCCGAGTGGAGCGACCTGCGCCGTGATCTACGGAAGGGTGTTAAGGTTCCGCTCAGGCTCGAAGAGGCCGAGGATTTAATCGATGAATGGGAAAAACGCGGTCTCTGGCACATAGTAATGAGCCGGGGCCGGCTGCCTCTGATAGAGGCCATCTGCAACTGTGAAAAAAGATACTGCACCTATTGGATGAACAGATTTCGCAGCGGTGTACCCGAATACGTGCTCAAGGGACATTTCGTGGCCAGGATAAATCCCCGGGAATGCGTAACCTGCGGTGATTGCTGGGACAGGTGCCAGTTCGGGGCCATTCACTACTCGGTCACCTCCGATAACGTGGACATTGACCTTACCCTGTGCATGGGGTGCGGCCTCTGCGCCAGCGCCTGTACCAGCGAAGCCATTGAAATGGCCCCGCGAGATGAAGTTCCCCTGGCCCGGGACCTGTGGTAGGAGGTTTCATGATGCGCCAGACAAGTAAATCAGAATTCATTGAGGTTATCCTGGACGATGACACCAGCCGGGGGATCGCGCACAATGGTATTGAGGTTGTTATAGACCGTAAGAAATGCAATTACTCCATGTATGACCCGTCCGGATGCAAGAAATGCCTGCAGAATTGCTCGGCGGGTGTATTCTGCACCAGGCCCATTGAAAAGCGGGATTATTCCATACCTCCCAGGGATAGAGTGGACCCAACGGAATGGATCATCCTGGCTACCTGGGCGGATTGGTGCAACGGCTGCGGCGCTTGCGTGGAGGAATGCCCCACGGGCGCCATCACCATTCAATTCGGTGATAAAGTAATCGAGGCTGTCCCCTAAATTATGAGGCTGGCAGGGGCGTCCCGCCGGACGCCCCTACATTAACGGTAGATCACATGAGGACGGGGTGATCGAAGCACTCATGCTACGCCATTAACCGCCGCCGTGGGCGGAAATCCCTTCACATCTCAATAATTCTGGGGTAAAATTTAGTATTCGCATAAGGGGTGATAATGATGACCAACTGGGAAACGCCGCCTTTCAGGCCACCGACCGAGGCCTTCAGCCTGTTGATCAGGGCCACCAGGAACTGCCCCTGGCGGCGCTGCGGATTCTGCGGCATGTACGGCGGAGCCAAACTGGAGATTCGGCCGGTTGAGGAGGTCAAACAGGACATCCTGGCGGCCAGGGCCTTGGTCGACCAGTTTATAGATTTCACCCGCGAGGTCGACGACCCGGAACAGACAGCCGTAATCGCCCAGGCCAACGGTCTGCTCTGGCTTCAGGAAGGAAAGGTCAAGCAGGCCTTTATCGGCGATTCCAACAGTCCCATTATGAAGACCGGAGAGTTGGCCGAAATCGTTTCTTTCCTTTATGAAACCTTCCCCGACCTGGAACGGGTGACCAGTTACGCCCGCGCCAAGACCCTGCTCAAGAAAAGACCAGAGGAACTGAAAACTCTCCGTCAGGCCGGCCTGACCCGGCTTCACGTGGGGCTCGAAAGCGGCGACGATGTTGTTCTCGAGGAGATGAACAAGGGGGCCACGGCCGAAGAGATGGTGCAGGCCGGGCGGAAAACAATGGAGGCAGGGTTTGAGTTGTCCGAATACCTCATGCCCGGATTGGGCGGGCGGGAAAGATGGGAAGAGCACGCCCGAGGTTCGGCCGACGTTCTAAATCGCGTTAATCCACATTTCATCCGCCTCAGAACCCTGCGCCTAGGCCTGGAAACCGACATACCCCTGGCCCAAAGATGCCGGGCCGGTGATTTCACCCTCCAGTCCCTGGAAGGCCTGGTGGATGAGGTCCGTCTGCTTATCCAAAACCTGGACGTGACCTCCGAACTGGTAACCAGCGACTTCGCCACGAATTACTATCTCCTCGACGTGGAAGGAAAGTTCCCGGAAGATAAGGAAAAGATGCTCTTTGCCCTGGACACTTCCATGGAATGGATCCGGGATAAGAGGACGAGGTGAAATATTTCTTGTAGATTTAGAGACGGTTTGATTGGAACCGTTAAATAGTTTTATCCACTTACGGACCGTGCGCTCTGTAACCTGTAACCACAAGAGCCTGACACACTTGCCTACGGGAGACACCGGCCAAAAGCATTTGTATGCCCGTACACCTTCTCCTGAATTAAAAACAAATTAGATAATAATTATATTTTCTAACCTGGATTATTCATAAATAAGGTTGGGCAAAAAACGAGATCTATGCTAAGGTGTTGTAATTACAATAAAACAACAAAGAGGTAGGGAGGTCTCGTTCAAAAACAAATAAATAGGATTAAGGTTTTGTAAATGGACGAACAGGTTGAAGCAGAACTTAAGGAACTTAAAAAGCGCGGCATACGAGCCAATCCATACCGAGCCGGCCGAACCATGACCGTTAGCCGGCATGGGATGGTCTCATCGCCGCATGTTTTGGCATCACAGGCCGGACTTGAAATGTTAAAAAGTGGCGGGCGGGCCATGGACGCGGCCCTGGTGGTGGCCGGGGTTCTAACGGTTACCGAACCGATGATGACCGGCATGGGAGGGGATGCGTTTTTTCTCCATTACGGGGCGGCCACAGGCAAGGTCCATGGACTCAACGGGAGCGGGCGTTCGCCCGCGGCTTTGACCGGCGATTACTTTCACTCCCAAGGGAAAACAACAATTAATCCCCGTTCATGGGAAGCCGTAACCGTGCCGGGATCAGTAGATGCCTGGGCTGAGGCCCTCGCCCGTTTCGGCACTAAAACAATGGCCGACGTGCTGGCTCCGGCCATTGAATATGCGGAAAATGGTTTTCCGGTCAGTGAAATCGCGTCTAGAATTTGGGGGATGTACAGCCATATTTTAAAAGGAAATCCCTGGACTGAGCAGGCTTACCTGGTCAACGGACAGCCGCCGGTCGCCGGACAGGTTTTTAAGAATCCGAACCTGGCCGCCTCATTGAAAATGGTCGCTTCCGGCGGGCGGGACGCCTTCTATCTAGGGCCGTTGGCTGAGGAAATCGTACGATACGCCCGGGAATCGGGCGGTTTTTTAACTATGGAGGATTTTGCCGCCCATTCTTCCACCTGGGTTGAACCTATCAAGCTGAACTATCGAGGTTACGACGTTTATCAGATTCCGCCTAATGGGCAGGGCCTTGCGGTTTTGCTCATGCTGGCCATGCTGGAGGGTTTTGAGATAAGCCGGATGGAACAAAACTCCGTCGATTATTTCCATCTTCTTATCGAAATCACGAAATTAGCTTATGCGGACCTCCACCATTACGTAGCTGACCCGGCCAAAAACGAGCTTCCAGTCAAGGGCCTCTTGTCCAGGGAATACGCGGCCAAACGACGTAAACTGTTTAATCCGGAAAAAGCGGCTCCTTCAGTTGTTCCGGGCTTTCCTGGTGGAAAAGAGACTGTCTATTTCACGGTGATGGACAAGCAGGGGGATGCTGTTTCATTCATCAACTCTATCTATTTCCCCTTTGGTTCAACTATTGTTGGTGGCCGTACTGGTATTCTTCTTCAAAACAGGGGTTCCGGATTCACTCTCGACAGCGGGCACTTTAACGAATACCAACCGGGCAAGCGGCCGTTCCACACCATTATCCCGAGCATGATCCTTAAAGACGGAAAATTTTACATGTCCTTTGGCTTGCAGGGAGGCCCAATTCAACCCCAGGTTCATGTCCAGATTTTACTTAGTCACCTTGATTTCGGTCTGACTGTACAAGAAGCCATTGATCTGCCTCGGTACAATCACCTTGGTGGAGTTGAGGTGCAGTTTGAACCCGGCATATCTCGTGAACTTCTATTGAAACTGGAGGGTATGGGACACAATATCCGCCCCCATACGGGTGGCATTTTCGGTGGAGCCATGGCCATACTTCTTGATCCAAAAACCGGGTCCCTGTTCGGCGCTTGCGATCCCAGGACCGACGGCGCGGCTCTGGGATACTGAATCCGGGAGGAATTCCTTTTAAAAAATACTGGTTTCCTGGCCACAAAAAAGCCCTAATTTCAGCAAGGATGCCTCATATCTTTAATTGATGTTGCGTTTGACATAACGGAATATGGTTCTTCGATATTCCGAAAAGTTATAACCACTCGATTCTCGAAAAGGAGGACAGAATGTCTCTGGAAAAAATGCGCGTAATTGCCGTGGGAGGATGCGGTGGGATGGGGAGGTTTGCAGTGCAGACCGCTCTTACATTTGATTTTGTTGACCAGATCGTCGTCGCCGACCGTAATGGAGAGGCGGCGGCCGCGTTTACCGAAGAGTGCGGTCCCAAGGCCACGCATCAGGAAATAGACGTACAGGATTACAGTAAGTTGGTTGGATTGTTGAAAGGGGCCGATGTGGTCCTGGCCGACGTGGGGCCCTACTACAAATTCGGGATGCCTGTCTTACGAGCGGCTATTGAAACAGGGTGCCATTACATCGACATAAACGACGACTGGGAACCGACTTTGGAGATGCTGGACTTGGATGAAGAAGCTCGTCAAGCCGGTATAACCGCTCTAATCGGCATGGGCGCTTCACCGGGCCAGTCCAGCATGCTGGCGTCCAAAGCTATCAGTCTGCTTGACTCGGTGGACACTCTGATAACCGGTTGGGGAGCCGGAGGCGGGGGACGCCGTCGGCGTCAGACTTCCAGCGAAGGATCAACTCAGCCTCAGACCAGCCGACCGCGGCGGACGGCCTCGGCGGCAACGGTTCATTGGCTGCATCAACTGACTGGAAAGATACGCATTTTCAAGGAAGGTCAATTCATTGATGTGCCACCCATCCAGGAAATAGAGATTGACTATCCGGATATCGGATTGGGCAAAGCCTATACGGTTGGTCACCCTGAACCATTAACTTTTCCCCGGTACCATACAGGTATAAAGAACAGCTGTAATGTGATGGTTATAACTGAATCCCTTGTCAACTTTTTAAAGGAACTCGCCGCCGAAGTAGATGCAGGA
>JAZGHI010000059.1:0-7256 GCA_036480955.1 Candidatus Adiutricales bacterium | reverse complement strand
TTGGCTTCCTTGCGGTCATATTCAAAAAGAATATCCCGGTCATGGTTGAGCCAGAGGGCCTGTGACGTGGCTACGGCGATGGCGCTGCCTTTATATGACGGTCCGACGAGAATGTCGGTCTGATCGGCTAATCCCAGGGACACAATCATCTGGGCCAGAAAAGATCCCAGTAACGAACTATACCGCCCGGTGTGGAAGAGTCCAATATTTACAAAGTAAGGTGTCGGCCTTCCGTCTTTTAACCTGAGACCTTTGTCGAAAAAAAGAGCCCCTGATTCTGCCAGAAGCCTGGCGAACTCTTTTTGGTATTCTTTCATCCTAATCTTTCAATTTGCGTATAACAGTTAATAAAGAAAATCAGGTCGCACTTCCAGCCGCCCGGCCTGCTTCTAAAATATCCCCTTGAGAATTCCCCGGCAGAGTTTAAGCGGATTTTGATGTTTGTATTTTATCCAGGAGTTCCCGGGCCTCTTCGAAGTCCGGGAAAATCCTGAGTGCCTGACGGAGACAAGTGATGGCCTCACTATCGTTACCGAGGTCGTGATAAACCCGGCTCAAATTAAAATGAAGATTTTCTTCGTCAGGCTGGAGCTGCAAGGCAATCTTATAATTGTCTAGGGCTTCTTGATATTTCTCTTGCAGGCGAAATGCTATGCCCAACCGGTTATAGATATGAACCTCTTTCGGATTTTTCTGAATTGCGGCTTTAAAAGAAATTTCCGCTTCCTCATTCATTTCTTTTGAAAGAAAGGCTTCACCAATTTCCGTTTGCCGGCTGGCGTTTTCCGGATCGAGATTAACGGCAGTATTGAATACTTTTTTGGCTTCTTCTGTTCGCCCGGCCTCAAGTAGTGACTTGCCCAGTTGAGTTTGCCGGTCGGGATTGTTCGGACTGACTTGTACCGCCTCCCTGATTACGTTGATCATTTCCTGATGCCGGTTGGTTTCCTGATATATTTCGGCCAATTTTTCCTTGGCTTTGATAAACTGGGGCCCCATTTGCCTGGCCAGTAGAAATGATTTTTCCGCTTTGGCCAGATTCCTCTCTTTTAGATGAATCAGACCTCGAGTATAGTGTACTCTAGGACTTCGGGGAACAATTTTTTGAGCTTTATCCAGTTCCCGGTGGGCGTTTGTATACCGTCCTGCTTTCATTAACACGTCGGCCAATTGGAGTTGGATGTCTATTTCAGAAGGCTCGAGTCTTTTTGTTAGAATTTCGACCATTTTTTCTTCGAGCACCTTCGGGATGAAAGGCTTGATAATATACCCATCCACATCAGATTCGATGGCCTGAGCCACTGTGCCTTCTTCCACCTCAGCGGTCACCATCAAAAAAGGCAGGTCCCTGAAACGCTCGTCCTGGCGGAGTTGCAGAAGAAATTCATAGCCTGACATCCTGGGCATGTTCCAGTCGCAAAGTACGAAATCATAGTTGCCGACCTGTATTTTCCTCAAAGCATCGACTCCGTCCTCGGCGTCCTGGAAACTTTTAAAGCCGAGAATCCGAAGCATGTTGCGGATAGTTTTCCGCATGTTTGGTTTATCATCAATAATCAAAATCTTGAACGTGTTTAAATCGGGTATTAATTTGTCCAACTCGGGCATAGCCTGCCTCTCCTATTGAAGGTCTTTTTCAGACGATACGGTCTTTGGTAAAGTGAATATAAAAGAAGTCCCATGCCCAATGTCGCTTCGGACGCTGATTTGACCGCCAAGGGATTCTATGGCCATTTTGCAGAAAGTCAGACCGAGGCCCGACCCTGTTTTTGGCATTCCCTCCCGGCCCTGTGAAAATTTTTCAAATATCTTTTCTAATATCTCCCGTGGAATACCTCGGCCATTATCCTTGATTTCAAATAACAACTCATCCTCAGACTCATCGGCCATAAGTATAATCTGTCCTGATTCAAATGTATGGTCAATAGCATTGGTTAGCAGATTAATCAATACCCGCTCGAATAAGAGTGAATCGGTCACGATGGCCGGCAATTCCTCAGAAGCTTCAGTGAAAATAACGATGTCCTTAAGTTTGGCTAAAGGCATGTACCTTTTGGCGATTTCAACCAGTTTTAATTGGGTGTCAAGGAGTGCTAAATCTAACGGCAGTTTGTGCTCTTCCATGCGGCTGATATCCAGTAAATTAGAGATCATGCGTGATATTTCATCACTTCCGAACGCTGCGGATTCCCGCAGGTCTTTTTGGAGTTCGGTTAAGGTTTCATATTTGAGCATTTCCAGGTTCGCTACGATCTCAGCCAAAGGTCCCTTTAAATCGTGAATAACCATATTGGTGAGGTCACGTTTTATTTGCTGGAGTTGGAGTAGTTCTTGGTTGGCTGACTCTAACTCGTTCCTTTGTTCCGTTAACTTCAGATTGGCCTCCTGAAGTTCGAGAGTACGCTCACGGACGTCTCGAGCTAATCGTTCACTATAATCCCGAATCTGCTGCTCGGCTGTTTTTTGAGTGGTAATATCTCTACGGGCCAGGATTACATAGTCTACTCCACCTTGATCATTCTGGACGGGCATGGCCCGCAATTCGAGATATTTAGTTGGTTCGCCTTCTTCTTCTACTGTTTGCAATGCTGTTTCTAAATGGCCTGAATCAAGAGCGAATAAGACCGGGCAGGCAAAGTTGTCGTTTTGACACGGCTCATTGCGGCCAAAGAGTGCCTCATAACAATGCCGCCCCACGACTTCTTTAGGTTGGGTGTCCAGGGTTCGGGCCAAAGCCTTATTTACGGAAGTAAAAATGAAATCGGTATCTATGGAAAATATTTCATCATCAATCCCGTCGACCAATGTGCGAAATTTGTTACGGCTCTCTTCTATAAGCCGGTGCATTTCACGAGAGTCTGAATTCACAAGGACTATCCACCATACTGAAAAAAATTAGAGACTAAGCTTCCAAGCTGACCTCTATGACAGCTCGCCCAGTATCTGATTTAAAGGGGATGACAATGATCGGACCTTTGACTGCGTGTTTGATCGTATCGTTTTTTCCAGCGACGATGGTGGGAATGGCCGCGGAAAGGCTCAATCCTTCCTGTTGGAGAGCCCGCCGGGCGTCACCGCAAATCATATTGGTAATCTCACCGACGACGTCTTTTACGTCATCGGTTATCTCGTCGATGGTCTCACCAAGCATATTGTTCATTATCTCTTTAAGCAGGTTGAAAGTGAAGGTGACCGAAAGCGATCAGTGGACTTCACCGGTTAGACCGATTATACCTGAAACATCGCCAATGACCACAGCGTCTTTTTTTAAGGAAGGTTTCCCGGGTGTTAAATCAATGAAAGCCATCATTTTGAGTACATTTAAGGTAGCGGTCAAAAAAGGATTAATATATTTCACATCCATTCCTAGTCCCCATTCATGGTGAAGTTAACTGGTTATTCTCCGATCATCGTCTATGGCCGAAATGGAAATAACGGACAAAAGACCGCTGAAATACCTTATTTGAAACATGTATGCCTGCTGATGCATTATAAAATATCTACCTAAATAATTGCAAGAACTAAGTTGTAGGGCCGGAAGATAATGGATTGTTAAAATAATTCCAGTGCTAAGCGCATCATCCCGAGATCCTGTGTGTTAATCCCGGGCGTAATAAAACTGTTTAAATTCTGTTTCATATCTGGCTAAATGGCCCTGATCCCGAAAGCTGAAATAGTCGCCTTCTTTCCCAATGATGAGATGGTCGATCACGTTCATTTCTACCAAACGAGCGGCATGAACCAACTGCCGGGTCAGGCGGAAATCGTTGGGAGAAGGCCGGACATTACCTGATGGATGGTTGTGGGCAAATACCAATCCGGCCGTATGATGGTCCAATGCTTTTTTGATCAACTCCCGAGGGTGAACATTTGCCGCTCCCACAGTTCCCTGGCTTAAATCTTCAATACCGATAACACCGTTGGCCCCGTCCAGGTAAATGATTTTAAAAATTTCTTTGTGGAGATTTTCCATATCATGCTGAAGATACTGGTGTACTTTTTTAGACGAAGCCAGGTAATCCCGGCTGATAAGGCCCTGCTTAAGGTAGGTGCCGGCTACGGCTGAAATAAACTTGATCGCTATCGGATTATTGGCCCCAAGGTTTTTTATTTTGACCAGCTCTTCCATTTCTGCCTCAAAAATCGCCCTGATTGAACCGAATTTTTTAAGCAGTTCCCGTGCGGTCTGCTTACAGTCCTTGCGAGGCGTTCCAAAAGTGAGTAGAAGTTCAATGATCTCCTCGTCAGTGAACTTCTCCAGGCCGTGGTCGCGGAATTTATTTCTCAGTCTTTGTCGGTGCCCGCTTCTCGGGTCTTTCTCCTTTTCATCAGGCATTTCAAATTCCTTCACCGGCCAGTTGCGTTTGGCAGTTGGGGCAAGCCCCCTTATCAAGATCAGTACCGGTAATAGAAAATCCCACCCGGTCGATCAGCAGATGACCGCAGTTATGGCAGAACGTTTTTTCACCCTCATCACCCCGGATGTTTCCTGAGTATACATAATGAAGACCGGCCTCACGCCCAATAATCCGGGCCAGATGAATAGTCTCGACCGGGGTCGAACCTTTATCCAATAAACGGTAGGTTGGGTGGAACCGGCTGATATGCCACGGAATATCCGGGCTGACCCCGACCAGCCATCCGGCCAGTTCCCTCAATTCCTTTTCGCCGTCGTTATGTCCCGGGATAATCAAGGTAGTGACTTCAACCCAGACACCCATCTCTTTCATGCGGGAAATAGTCTGTTTTACCGGCTCGAGCCTGGCGCGGCATAGCTTTCGATAAAAACTGTCACTAAAGGCCTTTAGATCAACATTGGCCGCATGCAGGTCCGAGCCAATCATATTCAGAGCCTGTTCAGTCATATAGCCGTTGGTGACAAAAATGTTCTTTAATCCCTCACCGGAAGCTTTACGGGCCGTGTCCAGGGCGTATTCGAAAAAAATTGTCGGCTCCGTATAAGTATAGGCTATGGAAGCGGCTCCCGAATCTTTTGCCTGAGCGACTATCTCCGACGGAGACATGTCACTCCCCATAATCCTTCCCTCATCCCGAGGCATTTGTGAGATGTCATAATTCTGGCAGAAATCACAGGTAAAATTACAGCCGGCCGTGGCTACTGAGAAAGAAATGGTTCCCGGTAAAAAATGAAACAGCGGTTTCTTTTCAATCGGGTCGGCGTTGGCCGAAATGAGCCGGCCATAAACTGCCGTAAAAAGGCGCCCATCATGATTGATTCTTACTCTACAAAGTCCCTTTTTACCGGGATTAATCAAACAATGGTGGGCGCATAAGTAGCACCGGACACGGTCTTTTTCCCGGGATTCATAGAGAAGCGCTTCATGCATTTTAGGTTCTCTCCTTAGATAGTGCCCGTCCGGAAAAGGTTATTTTCCCCAATCTCTTTTTTGGACGAAAAAAATTATCCTCGGAATATCAGATATATGCCTGCGGCAATTTTTTTCGTCCGCCTCGATCTTGAAAAAAATTCCTCATTTCTGGACAGACACTAGATAAGTCCGTTAAGAGCCATTATGGTGCGAGTGTAATGTCCTGATTATCTCCATGATTTTTGTTTTTGAAATTTCGATCCGGGTAAAACATAAGGAATTTTTGGCAGCGTTTGGAAATCTTTACGTATCCAGCCGAAGACACCATCAAGCCGTGCCTGTAAATGCAGACTTCAAACACAAAGTTAATAGCCGGCCGCAAATTAACCGGGTGCTTTCATGAAGTATTTCATGGGAGCCGGTCATGAAATCTGCCGTGCCGCGTCATTAGAAATCTTTGAAAATTTTCTCGGCAAAGAGGAAAAATGGCCGTTGGTACTGTAAGTAGTAGGGGTAGGAGCAGGTTGACGCTTAAACTTGACCTCACTCTTGACTGTCAAATTATCAGTCCGTACTGAATGTGTCTTTTTGGCCGCCATTCCCAGAAACGCACCAAAAGGATTAGACTGAACCAGGGGCCGGGACTCGAATACCGCTACTCGGTGAGAAAGGCTCGGAGGCAGCAGGTGAACGGTGCGCCATCGTATTTGGGAAGTATCAGTCAACTCGCTCATCATATTCATCACACCCCAGGGAGTGATATAACGAATACGGTTGTAGAAATCCGGCTTGATTAATCCTTTGGTTCTCAAGGCCAGCGCGGTCATGGAGAGGCCGTTTAAGGCGCCGATGAAGACTCGACTGCGCGCTACCCGAAAGGCCTCGGCCAAGACGGCGCCGGGATTGACCGCACGTTCGAGAACCATGATCAGGATGACTATATCGAATTCATTGTCCTCAAAGGGTAATTCCTCCGCCTCGCCCGGAAACAGGTCAGCGCCGGGGCCAAGTTGCTTTCTGGCCTGATCTAACATGGCGACGGATGGGTCCAGTCCGGTTACATACAGCCCTTCCCGCCTGAAGATTTGGAGATAGAGACCCGAACCGCATCCCACGTCTAAAAGGCGTTCTCTGGCCTTGGGACTGACCAGACCTAGAACGAGATTCTTTTGAAGCTCAAACGCCGCCCGTCCGGCTTCGGTCTTAAGCCATGCTTCTTGCTGCTTTAATGATCGGGAATCGAAAATTAAGGTCAAGGTAAGAAGGCTCCAGCCCTTTTAAAAATTATCCTTAAACACCGCCCCTGTGGCTCCGGAAGTGACCATCCGGGCGTACCGGGCGGCATAGCCATGTTTAATTTTGGGTTCCGGGGGAGTCCATTCCTCCCGGCGCCGTGTTAATTCCTCTTCGCCGACTTCGAGGGTGATCGTTTTTCCCGGAATATCTATCGTTATCAAATCTCCTTCTTCAATGAAGGCTATTGGACCTCCCAGAGCCGCTTCGGGAGAAATATGGCCTATGGCCGCTCCTCGAGTGCCGCCGGAAAAACGTCCGTCAGTCAGCAAGGCCACGGAAGAGTCCAGACCCATCCCAGCGATTGAACTGGTAGGTGTAAGCATTTCCCGCATTCCCGGCCCGCCTTTGGGGCCTTCGTAACGAATTACGACCACGTCTCCCGGGATGATTCTGCCATCGAATATGGCCGTGGAAGCCTCCTCCTCCGAGTCGAAGACACGAGCCCGGCCCTGGCTCTTGAGCATGTCCTCGGAGACGGCCGATTGTTTCACCACTCCACCCTCCGGAGCGAGATTGCCGCGCAAAATAGCTATTCCTCCCTCAGCGTGGTAGGGGGTTTTGAACTCTCTTAACACTGCCCGGTTCTTTACATGTTTACCCTTAAGGCTTGATTTAAGTCTTTTGCCAGTG
>JAZGHI010000058.1:0-4308 GCA_036480955.1 Candidatus Adiutricales bacterium | reverse complement strand
CCGAGTCGGCCAGTATTTTTGCCCTGGTAATCGCCATGCTGCTGGTACTCATGGATTTCGGGACGAATATCATGACCGCCGTGGCCCTGGCTGGAGCTGGAGTCTGTATGGGATTCGGGGCCATGGGGCCGGGCATCGGGGCTGGATTCCCTGCAGGGATGGCCTGCGAGGGGATCGGGCGTCAGCCTGGGGCCGCAAGTTCGTTGACTAATACCATGCTCATCGGCTCAGCCATCTGCCAGACTTCGGCCATCTATTCCATGGTGGTGGCCTTGATGCTCATGTTCCTGGATTTCAGCTCCCGGGCCTTAAATCCCAACGCGGCAGCCCTTTTCGGCGCCGGCCTGGCCACCGGCCTGGCGGCCATTGGTTCGGGTATAGGAGAGGGCATGAGCGCCGGAGGGGCTGTCCGCGCGATAGCCCGTCAACCCGGCTCAGCCGGACGGGCCACGGCCAGTATGCTGGTGGCTCAAGCCGTGGCCGAAACACCGGCCATATTTGGCCTGTTGATCAGTCTGATCATGATGTTTAGGGTGTACCCGGAATCCAACACGATCATTATCGCCTCGGCCCTGCTGGCCGCCGGATTGTGCATGGGTCTGGGTGGAATCGGTCCCGGAATCGGCAGCGGTATGGCCGGCGAGCATGCCCTGGACTGGATCGGACGCAACGAGGAAAACACCGGATTGCTCACCCGGATTATGCTGGTGGGCCAGGCTATTAGTCAGTCAACGGCCATATACGCCATGGTTATAGCCCTGATTTTGATATTTGTGATTTAGCGCGGATAACCAAGTTGCTCGGCCAGAGGCCGGATTCAAATGATTCCGCTTACGCCAAGAGATAGGCCAGAAACGAGATTGAAGAATTAATATAATTATTTAAACTAGTTGTAATTACGTTCGTTAGAAGGAGGGAAGTTATGGACATTTCCGGAGCCGACATTATTCGGGCAGTATCTCTACTCGGGGCGGGACTGGCTATGGGGTTAGGTGCCATCGGACCAGGAATCGGTGAAGGTTATGCCGCCGGACGGGGCTGTGAGGCTATTGGCCGCAATCCCAAAGAGGCCGGACTACTTACCCGGACCATGATTTTAGGCCAGGTTATATCTGAATCAACCGGTATTTACGCCCTGGTGGTGGCCCTGCTGCTTATATTCGTGGTCTAAGATTATTTTTTATTAAACGAGAATCGGCGAAATGATAAGTATTAACGCCACCCTGGTCGTCCAGATCGTTAATTTTCTGATTCTGATCTGGATCCTCAACCGCATTCTTTTTCGGCCTATCTTCAAGATAATCGATGAGCGGGAAGACTTTATCGCCAGCTCCAAAGCCGATATTGAGCGGATCGAAGCCGAGGCCATGGGCAAGATTAGGACCTACGAGAACCGGATGAGCGAAGCCCGGGCAGAGGCTCGGGCAAGCCGCGAGACAGCCCGCGGCGAGGCCAATACCAGGGCTCGCGAGATCATGGACCGGGCCAAGGCCGAGGCCCAGGACCATATTTCGGCCATTCAAACCGAGGCGGCCGAGGCAGTCGAAGGAGTCAAGATAGAGCTGGCCGGATTCAGGGAGTCCATAGCCGAACTTGTGTTGGCTAAGTTTGTTGGCCGGGGGCTTCGATGAGAAGGACGGGGGCGTTCCATATTGTTTTCCTGATACTGGTGGTGGTCATGGCCGCCGGTGGGGTAAGCTGGGCTGCTGAAGCTGAGGAGACCGGTTCGTTCCGGAAAACCTGGGATTTTGTCTGGCTCTTTATTAACTTTTTTATACTCTTGATTGTCCTGGTTAAATACGGCCGCAAACCCTTGATGGATTTTTTATCCCGATACGGTTCCGAGATAGGTGAGAAGCTGGAGAACACAAAGTCCTTATTAGCCGAGGCAGAGGAAGAATATCGCAAGAGCGAGGAGAAGCTGGCCGAGTTGGATAAGAAAATAGAGGAGTTAGAGGAACTCACCAGCGTCCAGGCCCAGCAGGCCCGGGATAGGATACTCGAGGAAGCCGAGGAGAATTCGAAATTAATAATTTCCCGGGCCAGGGATTCGGCCGAGACCGAAATCAGGAAAGCCGGGGCCGCGGTCAAAGCCGAACTAGTGGAGATGGCCCTGGATGAGGCCGAGAAGAAAATCAAGGAGCAGCTTCAGCCCGAGGATGATGAACAAATCATCGACGAATACGTGAATAGCATCTCACAACGCGACGAATCTTAAACCAACCTACGTGTAATAGTCTGATAGAGCCGGCCTTTAAAAATGGTGACCAAGCTTTCCTCTCTCTGCCGGCCTGATGATTTAAAATCCTGCTTCGCCTGCTGCCCGCCCATTCGTCCGTCCCATTACGACCATGCCGACTTTAAAGAAATTGTCCGCAGACAGCTCTGGGATAACACGGTTTCCCTAAGGGATTCGAGGCCCAAGGAGAAGATCGTAACCGGTTATAGCTGCTGGGGCCTGGGTTTTTTGGACGAAAAAGGAACGCTGGCCGGGTGTCTGCTGCATCCCGCGCAAAACCTTGGCCGGGATTTGCGTGACCTGACCGGTTATGGGGAAAAATGCCGCAGGGAGCTCTGCCGGGAAGCAATGGTTTTCTCCGAATTGTCCGCGGAGTTGGGAGCGTTCGTACTGACCCTTTCTGACGGGTTGGATTCCTTCGCCTATTCGAGCCGGAAGCTGAATCCTGTTTTTAACCTTCTCCAATGGGGGCCAAAGGTAATAGAACATCTGAAAAGTGCTGAGCCGCTCGGTTTAGCCGGAGAAGATTTTCAAAAGAAATACGCCTTTCTGGCTAAAGGCCTTGATCCGAATCGGGACGCCTTTGCCGTCGAACTCATACTCGACCGCTTGGATTTTGAGGTCTTTAACTGTATCGATTTTATGACCCGATATAGAGAGGCTTTAGCCCGGTTCACCACCCAGCATGAACGAACCATTTCTCTGCCTGTGAATAATCAGCCGTATCTGCACCAGCTAGACCTGCCGCTCACATTTATAAAATTTCTAAGGCATGAATTGGGCTGGTCGCGAGCCATGCCTTCCCAGGCGCGGAAGGTTAGAAGGGAATTTGAGGGAATCCTCGAGGGGCTTCTAGACTGAATTAAGGACGACTAAAATTTCCTGACATTCTTATTTTTCCTGTTTTTCTTACCCGGCCTATAGTACCTTTCTTTCTCGCTGTAGATGCATCCGCAATACTGCTGCCGGTACATGCCCAGTTCCTTGGAACGGATTACCCCTTCCCGCCACCCTTCCCGGAAGTCCCGATAAAAGAATTCGAGGTTCTCCCGGCCGGCTGTTTCGCGTCCGGTTTCGGCTATGAGATAGTGCTTCTGGAAACGGCTGTACAACAGGGTGGTGGACAGGGCGTCGAATTTCCCTTTTATCGCCACCTGGGCCGCTTTTTCCAAGCGAAGCCGGTAGCAGAACCGGCAGCGTTCGGTTTCCCTGAAGACAGTTTCTCTTAAAAAGCCTTCGAGGTCGTAGCCGTCATCCACGATAAGGGGCAGATCGATGGACCGGGCGTATTCCTCCAGGGTTTCGCGGCGGCGGGTATGTTCCTGATAAGGATGGATGTTGGGGTTGAAGAAATACCCGTATACTTCATGGCCCTCCTGTCTGAGGACCTTTACCGGATAGATGGAACAGGGTCCGCAGCATATATGAAGCAAAATCCTCATTAGTAGTGGATTATACTAAAAAGCGGAGTTTTTTGCTACTAGCCCATAGCTTCTTTCACGGTCTGGCCCACGATACTCAAGTCTTCGATTACACGGATTCCGGCCCCTTCAAGAATAGCCATTTTTTCGGCCGCGCCTCCGGACTTGCCGGATACAATGGCCCCGGCGTGGCCCATACGCCGTCCGGGCGGAGCCGTTCGCCCGGCGATGAAAGCGAATGCGGGCTTGGTAAACTCGGCTTGTATGTATTCGGCCGCGTCCTCTTCGGCCCGTCCTCCGATCTCACCTACCAGGATTACGGCCTCGGTCTGCTCGTCTTCCTGAAACAGCTTGAGGATGTCTACAAAGGATTGCCCGATGATAGTGTCACCGCCAATGCCCATACAGGTGGATTGACCCAGGCCGGCCTCGGTCAACTGGCTCACCACTTCGTAGGTCAAAGTTCCGCTGCGTGACACCACGCCTATGGAACCGGGACGATGTATGGCGCCGGGCATGATGCCAAGTTTGGTCTGTCCGGGTGAAATGAGGCCGGGACAGTTGGGACCGATCAGGACCACGCCCTTTTCATGAAGGTGGCGCCATACCTTGGCCATATCCAGGGCCGGTATGCCTTCAGTGATGCAG
>JAZGHI010000057.1:0-8738 GCA_036480955.1 Candidatus Adiutricales bacterium | reverse complement strand
GCCTGGCTGAGCCTGGTCTTTATCACCCCCGGCGCCAGGGCGTTTACGCGCACACCTTGAGCCTTCCACTCGCTGGCCAAGGCCCTGGTCATGTGGATCATGGCCGCTTTAGTGATATTGTATACGTTCATGCTTGCGGCGGTGCCGAAAGCGCCGGCCGAGGCCGTGTTTATGATACACCCCCCATTTTCCTTCATCCAGGCGTTATAGGCCATCTGGGACGTGAAAAAAGCCCCTTTCAGGTTGACCGCGAATATTTTGTCCCAGGCCGATTCCTGCACGCTCTCTAAAGGCCCCCACGCGGGATTGGTTCCGGCGTTGTTGACCAGAATGTCTATCCGGCCGGCCCAATCCATGGCTTCCTTGACGAGTTTCTCACAATCATCGGTATACGAAACGTTGGCCACTACGGCCAGGGCGTCAGTTCCGCCGGCCTTTATTTTTTCGACCGCCTCTTTTATGCCCTCTTCTTTGCGGCTGCTCATAACCACTCGCGCTCCGGCCAGGGCGAATGTAGCGGCGATTTCCTCGCCAATTCCCCGGCTGGCCCCGGAGATTACGGCGCATTTACCTTCCAAAGAAAACATTGTCGCAATATCCTTGGCCATATCCTGTACGCCTCCTTATTCCACCCGCCGCATACGGAAAAACTCTTCACGGCAGGTCAGTTTAAATGGTTTTTATCATTGCTCAAATGCGCGAGTCAGAATACTTCACCGCATTAAAATTGTCCAGCATTTCCCGGTTCGACCCTATTCTCTTAAGCTATCCCGGGGCTTCTAGGTAGCAAAAATGCTTTCTGGGAAAAGGACTCTAGCGGAGGCAACTGCTTTAAATTAATAGCGGCTTCAAGCGGTCAAACAATGTGCGGTGACCCCGGCTGTCGAGATGATATTCATCCACGGTTATTTCGTTTACGTCCACTTCTTCACCAAAGGGAGCCACACATCGGACGTTGGAAAATGATTCGGCCACTTCACAGTAGATATCATTATACAGTTTAATGTTCTGTTCGACTAAAGGACTTTTACTGATCAAGAGCCGGGTGGCCTTAAGTATCAAAATTACGACCACCTCTGAGCCAATTTTTTCCGCCCTCTCAAAATAATTGGAAATGTAAGCTCTGAAATTATCGGGCTTGATTGCGGTTATCCGTGGATTGCGCACCCGCCTTTTCTTTACATATTGTATGTATTTCGACCTTAAACTGGCGGGTAGTATCCTGGAAACGAAAAAATATTCGAGGCTCGGTTTTTTAAAAAGCCTTGGCGCGCCCTCGGCGAACCCGAACTGCAAAATGACCAGGTCCGGTTCGTACAGTTCCAGAAGATCAACCCCGCCTCCCCCTTCGGTAACGAGCCTCAATGAAGTGCCCCCTCTCTCCACCCTGTCCAGAAAATCGTAATGGGGGAACTCCTGCTTGACCAGATAGATCCAGGTATCCTCGTACTTGGTATCGGGCCTGGGCATAGCCATGGAGTCGGCTATAATCAGAACTCTCTTTCCATTCATCACGTCGCGTGCTTACCTTTATTCTGAAGTCTGTAGTCCAGGTAAGTGTATCGTCTGTGTGTCCTGTCGTTTCTGACGGCCATGGCCAGTGCTTTTATCGAACCAACCACGATAACCAGTTCGCGGCCCCTGGTTACGGCGGTATAAATCAAATTTCTCTGCAGGAGCATGTAGTGCTGGGTAAGGAGTGGAACGATTACGGCCGGATATTCAGAACCCTGGGATTTGTGGATTGATACGGCATAGGCCAGCACGATCTGGTCCAGATCGGCATAATCATAATTAATCCCCCGTCCCTCAAAAGCTATCATCACTTTCTGCAACTCATAATCGATCTTAATAATTCGGCCGATATCCCCGTTGTAGACTTCCTTATCATAATTGTTCCTGATTTGCATGACCTTGTCTCCGGCCCGAATGGTGGTGCCTCCCCGCCTCAAACCACCTTCTCCGGGGTTTAGAACCTCCTGGAGTTTTTCATTCAGATTGACCGCTCCAACCACACCCCTGTGCATGGGGGTCAGAACCTGAATATCCTCCATGGTATCGAATCTGAAACGGTCCGGTATGCGTTCCCGGATCAATTCTATGATAATCCTGAGCACCTCTTCCGGGTCATCCTGTTCGATAAAATAAAAATCCTCCAGTTCCTTCCCAGAGGGTTTGAGATCGGGCATAAGACCGCTGTTTATTCTGTGGGCGTTCAGCACGATCGAACTCATTTCCGCCTGCCTGAAAATTTCATTGAGCTCGATAACCGAGACCGTACCCGACGAAATGATATCGTTTAAGACATTTCCAGCCCCGACCGAAGGGAGTTGGTTGACATCTCCCACCAGTATGAAGGTCGCCCCCGGAGGCACGGCTTTGAGAAGGTGATACATTAATGTGGCGTCTATCATTGAGGCTTCGTCCACAATCACCAAATCGCTCTCAAGCGGCCGCTTATCGGTTCTCTGAAAACCTCCTTTCCGGTAATTGAATTCAAGCATGCGATGGATGGTCCGGGCCTCGAAACCGGTTGCCTCCGCCATCCGTTTAGCCGCGCGTCCGGTCGGGGCGGCCAACTGGATGGAGACTCCGATTCTTCGGAAGATATTAACGATGGCCCTGATAAGGGTGGTCTTCCCTGTTCCCGGCCCTCCGGTTATGACCAGGACTTTGCTCTCGGCCGCTGCTTTGACGGCCTCAATCTGCTTTCCAGCCAGGGTGATATCCAGCCGGCGCTGCACCCATTCAACGGCCCGGCCTTTGTCTATCTCTCTTATTGTTTTAGGGGCATCCAAGAGGTTTCTGAGCGCACTGGCTATACCGGTTTCCGTTACGTGAAAGGCGCTCAAATAAACCATTTCCGCACTTTCAGGGCCGCCCGGCGCTCTCTTAAAACTCTCAATAATTATTGCCCGTCGGCTGAACAATGTTTGGATGACTTCCACGATGATCTCTTGGTCCACCTTCAGTATTTCCTGGCATTTATGCACCAAGGGGCGGTAAGGATAGCAGACGTGGCCTTCATCGGCCAACAGGTCCAAGACATATATAATTCCAGCCTCGACCCTTTGGCTAGATTCCTTGGTAAATCCTAATGTCTGAGCAATTGAGTCCGCGGTCGCGAATCCTATCCCCTCAATTTCCGTAGCCAACCGATAGGGATTGGTCCGAACTGCGTGGATGGCAAGCTGGCCGTACCGTTTGAAGATCTTGGCGGCAAAACTGGTGCCCACACCATGGGATTGAAGAAAGATCATCACTTCACGAATCTCTTTCTGGTCCTGCCAGGCGTGTTTGATCATTTCGACGCGTTTCGAACCTATACCTTCGACTTCAGTCAACCTGTGGGATTCAGCGCTTATGATCGAAAGGGTTTTAAGACCGAATTTTTTGACAATCCTTTCGGCCATAACCGGACCAATGCCTTTTATAAGGCCGGAACCCAGATATTTTTCCAGACCCTGGACATTGGCCGGGACTTTGGTTTCAGATTTAACCACCTTGAATTGCCGGCCGAATTTTGGATGGTCGACCCATTCACCCTGCAGCTTGACTTCTTCACCGGGAGTTGGAGCGATCAGATTACCCAGAACGGTCACCGTTCCCTGATGTCCCTTGGCCGTGACTTTGGCTATGGTAAAACCATTCTCCTCGTTCACGTAAGTGATTCTTTCAATGTGGCCTTCGAGTTCAGTAAGCATTTTTTTAAAACCGATTGTTTATGGTCCTTCTCTTATACCACAATTAAGACGGTCAAAAAAGCCAGCTTTCAATTACATTTTTTTAAAATCACATGTATTATGGGCATCCTGCAGGTTATACCAAAAAACGATTTCTAGGAGGATTGGGGCGTGAAAGTAAGACAGATAAAACTAATAAAGATGGATGTCTTTGCCTATATGGCCGGGGATGAGGCCACCCGGACTTGCGCTTTGATTGATCCGGCGTTCGAAATAGTGCGAATCCTGAACGAGACCATAGAACTGGGCTATAAAGTAACCCATGTAATCAATACACACGGCCATTCGGACCATATTGCGGGTAACAAGCAGGTGATAGCCGCGACCGGCGCCAAACTATTCATCCACGAATCGGGTGCGGAACTGCTTGGCAAGACCTGGGTAAAAATTTATACAAGAATACTCAGCGGGAAAGGCTCTCCCCGGCCTGACGTTCTGCTGAAAGACGGGGATGTGATCCGTATCGGCCAATCTACTTTAAAGGTAATACATACGCCGGGCCATACTAAAGGATGCATCTGCCTTTATACCGAGGGACACGTTTTCACTGGGGACGCCTTGTTCGTGGGAAATATCGGGCGTACCGATTTTGGCCGGCCGGCCATGTTAAGATTGGCTGAAAGTATCAAATCAAAACTGTACGTGCTGCCGGACGATACCATCGTCTGGCCGGGTCACGACTACGGTGACACTCCCAGTTCCACTATCGCCCAGGAACGCGAGACTAATCCTGGGACTATTAAAATATAAAAATCTATTGACAAGAGACGAAGACATTTTTTATACCTTAACAAACTCAAAGGAGACGATATCATGCGAAAAGCCACCAGGCCCTCGATTATTCTGTTTGTAGTAATGATTCTAGTTATAGTCCCGAGCATGTCCATGGCCGCCGCGGGAGCAGCAGGTGGAGCAGCTGAGGCGGCGGCATCAGCTGCCACGGGAGCGACTATCTTTGGAGTTTCACTTCCAATTGCTGTATTGGGCGGAGGAGTTGTCCTGGCTGGCGGGATATATTTAGTGAGTCAAGTCCTCGTTACCACTACTCACACGATACATCGTCTGCAAGAGGAGAAATAAGTCTTCAGATTAAAGGTTCATTCCAGGTCGAGTGGAACAGTATATCCGGTGCCAGTCGGCCTTTTTTTATATCCGAATTAAATTAAAGTACACAACATCCCGGCAGAGCAGACGGGTTGCGCATAAAAAAAGCCGCGCATTGAAGATCGATTCCAGGTCGCGGCTAAACGAATGATACACGATGTCTCTCTCGAGACGATTCTTTTTTTTATAATTGTCGCCTCAGCAAACCTCTCCCAATATAAAATTCAGACTGATGTCCACTGCCGGCGCGGAATGGGTCAGTGCGCCGATGGAAATGATGTCCACACCCGCGGCCGCGATCCGGGCCTTGTTATTCAAGGTGATGCCAGGCGTAGTTCTGCGGGTATCCACGATTTTTACCTGATGAGCCCCAACGGTTTGCACGAATCGAGCGGTCATGGTGATGCCCACGATCATCCACTTCCGTATCTCACTTGTCCTGTTCGTTTCCTGTATTTTGGTTCTTTTTTTAAAACCTATAAGTCACATTTAGGACAAACAGACTGATATTTTCATTTGCGGAACCCTTCAGTTTCCCGAAGGAGTATCCTCCTCCAACCCGCAGGTCCTCCATTAAATCAAACCTGAATGTTATGGACACCTCGTCTTTGACAAATTTCTGGCCTCTTAAAAGGTTGTGTCTTTCCCTGTCATAGGAGACTTCGACTCCACCGCCCCACTCGGGCAGGAGATAGCTCAATTCGAAGAACAGGTCATCCGAGTTGGTTCCCATGTGGTGTCCCATAATCCTGCCTTTATACGTGTAGCCCGAGCGGTATATGCTGTGGTTATACCAGACATTCGCATTTGCCCTGTCGACACTGGTATTGGCGTATTCCGCCCTGAATCCGAGCCTCTCAAAGAAAAATATCCTAGGCAAATAAATACCGGCAAGGTGGGCCCATTTGCTCGGAAGATTGCCTGCTTCGTCCTCACCGGCGGCCTCGATATACAGCTGAAAAGGCTGGGTCTTGAAAGGCAGTGTTATCTTGATGTCACCTCCGGCCCTCTGGTCGCCTTCCACACTTATCTCGTTTCCACCCATTCCGGTAAAGCTCTTCCACCAGGTGTCGAAACTGTTAGGCCTTCCTGCTCCGCCTAGCAGGGTGGTCCTCTGCAACCCTATCTCGATATAGGGTGTCGGCTTAAAGTTAAGACGAAGACCCCAGAAGTAAGGCTCAGGGACCACTCTCTCCTCTTCAAGCCTTGAGGTAAAGAAAACAAATCTGAAAGGCCCGAGGTACCTAAGCACCCAAGGCAGAAGCGTGGGATGCGGATTCGTGAGCTTGAGCGATGTCAACGGCTCGGCATTGTTTGAAAGTAGTATTGATCCGTGACGGCCCGGCCCCCACCACTGGGAATCCTTTCCCAACTCAAGCTCAAGGCCCCGAAAATTCAAAGCGACATACGCCTTCTTCATCAGAACATCTGCACTGTCTTCCGATAATCTGTATTCGGGGTTTAAGGAAAAGGAGAAACTACCGAACTCACCCTTTGTGGTGAGACCGAGCCTGAGGCTGGAGCCCCTGTCGTAAGTATCTCCGTCGTTATTATAGTTCAGCTCCTGGTCTACCTGGTCCGAGTATATGTACCCGATATACGCGTTATCAACTAGTTTAATATTTTTTATTTCGCCTCTTTCAGCATCCAATCTTCTCTTCAAAGTCCCGACCAACTGTTTGAGGAAAGAACTTTTATCTTTAACATTTCTTTCGGCCTCCGCTACAAGCCTTGCCGCCTCCGTGTGGCTCAGAGGCTTTGTGGTAAGAAGACCGCTTTGGATAACACCCTCAGCCTCGAGTCTCAGCAGCATTTTGTAAATATCATCACCCACATCCACGTTTACAGCCCATGCACATGGGATAAATACAAACACGCAAAGCGCGACGATACTTGCTAGAAAACGGTGATCACCACTCCGGCCGTGACGGCCATCTAGTGAAGTATCCGGGTTAGGTCCTTTACCTGTTTCAGCCATGCAATCCTCTCAAGTTTTTCCGGTACTATTATGGCGTCACCCGATTCCAGGTCGCGGGTTCCGGCCTCCCATCTGTTCTCACCGCTGTTCCATGAAAGGTTAAAGAAGCCGCCAGACATTTCAATATATTCGGAAATGCCTTTACCCTTTCATCGATGAACGAGGTTTGGTTATAGATAGAACCCACCGTAGTCACCATCCAGGAATCTTCGGGGATGTGTATTGAATCGCCATCTTCAAGCGATATGTCACAGGGTGTCCCTTTAACCCGAATTATGCGGCATCAGCTCCCATACTTGTGGGTGGAGTACTGGCCGGGGCTGTCATCATATATGCAGCGGCTGATCTCCTCACGACCACGATTCATCACTAAGCAAAGAAGAAAAAGTAAGTTACCGGTAAATAGTTAAATCAAAGCCGAATGGAGTGGTATTGCGGCTCCATTTGGCTTTTTTTATTTTAAGAGCCAGAAAATACAGGTTCTTTCTCGGTAAACCGCCCGGACTGAAAACAAAAAAGCCGGGTGTGAATATATTTTTTCAGGCCGCAGTGCTCGTTTCGCTTTAACAGCGGTTCTTGTCGGGTGTCCTCTAGGGCTGCATTTCAGCCCTGACCAACATCTCCCAATATAAAATTCAGACTGATATCCGTCGCGGGCGCGGAATGGGTCAAAGCCCCGATGGAAATGATATCCACTCCCGAGGCCGCGGCCTGTTCAACCGTATCCAGGGTGACTCCGCCTGAGGCTTCCAAAAGCACTCGGCCCTTAGCTATAGTCACGGCCTTTCGCATTTCAGCCGGCGCCATGTTGTCAAGAAGCACAGCGTCAGCCCCGGCCTCGATGGCCTCCTCAAGCTCCTGCAGATCCTCGACTTCGACTTCAACCTTAATGGTATGGGGGGCGCCGGCCTTGGCGCGGGTGACGGCCTGGGTGATGGATCCGGCCGCGGCAATATGGTTATCCTTTATCAGGACCCCATCGAACAGCCCAAAACGGTGGTTTCCACCACCGCCGGCCCTGACCGCGGCTTTTTCAAGAGCCCGCATACCCGGTGTGGTCTTGCGTGTATCCACAATTTTTACATTATGGGCACTGACCATCCCTACAAATCGCGCGGTCAAGGTAGCCACACCGGATAGCCGCATCAGGAAATTCAAGGCTACTCTTTCGGCAGTCAGGATAGAACCGGCTGGACCGGAAACCCTGGCCATGATAACTCCTGAGTCAATCACGTCTCCATCGTTTACCATCCGGTCGAACTTGATCGAGGCGTCTACCTGTTCAAAGGTCCTATGGGCGGCCTCCATTCCAGCCACAACCATATCTTGTCTGGCCATAATTTCCGCCTGCGCCGTAATTTCTGAATCAACGACCAAAAAGGTGGTTATATCTCCGATGCCCACATCTTCAGCCAGGGCCAGGCGAACAATATTCTCGATGTGATCGTTTTTCATAACCGTCATTCCCTTAAATCTTGAACACGAACCAAATTTACTACCAGTTTTTCATTCCTTTCCTCGGCCTTCGCCAGTTTGTCGCGCTCACGCGCCACGACTTCGGACGGGGCCTTGTTCAGGAAACCCTCATTAGATAACTTCTTGCTCGATACTCCGATCTCTTTCTCCGCCTTTTCTATCTCTTTTTCCAACCTGCGGGCTTCAGCCTCAAAATTAATGAGCCCCTTCAGCCGGACAAAGACTTCGGCCGGACCAAAAACCGCGGCTGCCGCGCCTTTTGGTTTTTCTCCCGGGGGTCTTACCTCCAAACCCTTGCCCCGCACTAGTTTCAGAATATTCGCCCGCTCTTGCGCCAACAGTTCCCTGGCTGCCCTGTCATCTGTCATGACCACAGTTTCCACTTCCATGGATGGAGGCACGTTCATCTCCCCGCGGATGTTGCGTATGGCCGCTAT
>JAZGHI010000056.1:0-2898 GCA_036480955.1 Candidatus Adiutricales bacterium | reverse complement strand
TGGAGTTTAAGCAATGGAAGGCAAGGTTTACGCCTGCGACTTAAGGGCCGGATACCGTGAGAACCTGTTCGACAAACTCGGTCGATTGTTGGACGAGGTCGGTTTAGACGGGCTGATCAAAGCCGGTGATTTGGTAGCGGTTAAGTTGAACTTCGGAGAAAAAGGAAACACCGGGTTCATACAGCCCATTTTCGTCCGCCGGGTGGTGGAGAAGATCAAGGCGCTTAAGGCTCAGCCCTTCCTGACCGACGCCAACACCCTGTACGGAGGCACCAGGAACGATTCGGCCCGGCACCTGATCACGGCCATAGAAAATGGATTCGCCTATTCAGTAGTAGGCGCGCCGCTGATTATCGCCGACGGCCTGAAGGGAACTTCGGTTACAGAAGTGGATATAGGCCTGGACCATGTTAAGACGGCCTATGTCGCCACCGATATTTACGAGGCCGACGTCCTCATCAGCCTGGCCCACTTCAAAGGCCATGAACTGACCGGGTTCGGCGGTACACTTAAAAATATTGGCATGGGCTGCGCGGCCCGGAAGGGCAAGCTGGCTCAGCACTCAGGTCTCTCGCCCAAAGTCAAATCAAAAGAATGTGCGGCCTGCGGTGACTGTGTGGAGACGTGCGGCCAGGACGCTATTTCTATTATCGATATTGAAGGCAAACCTCGAGCCCGCATAAACCCGGAGGCCTGCTTGGGCTGTGCCGAATGCATCCTGACCTGCCGCCAGAGCGCTATAAGGGTTCAATGGGAAAAATCCGTTCCTGATTTCATGCATAAAATGATTGAGTATACGGCGGCGGTACTTGAGAATAAGAAGGAAAAAACAGTATTTATAAACTTCCTTACCCAGATTTCACCAGCTTGTGACTGTCTGGCCCACTCGGATGTGCCCCTGGTAGGCGACGTTGGTATCCTGGCCTCCCGGGATCCCATTGCCATCGACCAGGCTTCGGCGGACCTGGTCAATCGGCAGGAAGGACATTCAGCCACATGCCCCAAGGCCGGAATTAGAGCGGGAGAGGATAAGTTCAAGGCTCTTTATCCGGAAGTGGACTGGACCATTCAACTCGATTACGGACAGAAATTAGGGCTTGGTGTCCGGGCATACGATCTTAAGTGGCTGGAAAACGCTTAGCCCGAATTATTCATGAAGAAATCCTTGGAATGAATAATAGGTTAAAATATCAGCTGGTTATATAAATTATCTCCTGAAATTATATTAGCACTCTGTAATTTGATGAACTTAATATTTTTTTTATTAAATTTCTTCACCGGAGGCGAGTCCATATTTGCGTGTGAGCTTTGTCAGCGAGGGCTTGCGGTATGAGGGTATACAGCTTCACCCTCACTTCCGCGCTCAAACACAAATCTGATCTCGTGAATAATCCGGGTTAGTGACGGCCCGCTGAGTCAGGCAAACAAGACCGAGGGAACCAGACCAATGGCCATGAGCAGGCCGATGATGGCCAGGATTAATAGAATCACCGGTAGGAAAAGAACAGCGAATATTACCCGGAAAAGCCCGATCTCGTGGGCTCGGCTTAACCCGATGATTTCTAAAACCAGCCCCCAGAGAAAGGCTAACAAGCCTCCCAGGAAGGGGATGACGTTAAAAATCCAGGCCGATAGAGAATAGCTCAAGACACGGAATGTGGCCTCAAAGCCGCTTTTATTGCCCAAGACCAGAACGAGCAGAATGTGAGTAAATATGGACCAGAAAAAAAGGCCTATGATTACCAGAAGCGGGACAAAAACCATGATGACGGCCGCGGCCGTAATCGAGGTTACAGGGAATGGAAACAGGTAATCAATGGCCTCATCGAACAGACCATTCAGGCCATAGTTGAAAATGACGATAGTCCAAAAAATGGACCAGAATATGGATAAAATCATCCCGGCCGACCCGACGGCCAGGCCGAAGACCAGGGGCGGCTTCAATCCCCCTCCAACCGGCATGCTTGTATAAAAATCCCAGGGACTGAACAGGATTTCTTTTATGGTACTCATTAAAGCGGAAAAGGAACCACCGTCCTGATTCTCCCAACGGATACCTTGAACACCGGATACGATCTCACGGTAGCCGGGAGAAGGACCAATGTCATCCATCTCAACCTCAGGTTCAAAAGGCGGCCCGGCCATATCCCGAGATGAGTCAAGCCCAGGGGAAGTCTCATTTTCCACGTTAAAAAAGGCGAATGCGTCTTCCTGGCCGGCGTCGGCAGGAATGAATGGGAACCGGTGTCTGCATTTTGGGCAGGTGACGATGAGATCCTCACCGGGAATTGAGACCGGATCGACATCTTTGTAGTAATTACATTGGGGACAGACGATTTTCACGATTTCATCTTTCAGGAAGTAAGGCCGAAGGCTTTTTGGTCATGGCTAATGTATTTGTCCTGCAGGTTGGCCGAGTAAGTCACGCGGAAGCAATTTCCAGTCTGAGAAATAGAGGCGAGGTGGCTTAGAACAAGCTCGGTCTCCTGTTTGGTGATCACCGGGAATCCGTAGTGTTTATTCTGGTATTTAAATAAACCGCCGTTTCCGGTTCGGGTTCGCACAAAATCCTGGTGGTTATCAAGCCGGAGGCTTACATATTCATTGGCCGGATTCTTAACCGTTCTCATTTTTAAATGAACCGCTTCCCTAAAATTTGGGTCAATCTCGAAACCAATGCTATTACGGCCTGAGGCCATGGCCGCGGCCATAGTGGTTGCTGTCCCCAGGAAGGGATCCAGAACAACGTCCTCCTTTACCGAATGCATGTTGATCAACCGGTAGGCCAACTCGAACGGAAAAGCCCCGCTTCGCGCTCTGGTTTGTTCGTGATTCATATTCTGGGTAGTACCTTTCAGATCCATCCAGACATCCGAATACCAGGCGTTTCTTTCCTCC
>JAZGHI010000055.1:0-3605 GCA_036480955.1 Candidatus Adiutricales bacterium | reverse complement strand
ATCCCGCCTTTTTCAACTCGTCCGCCAGCGTGGTTTCATCCAGAGGCAGTCCAAGCCCGTCTGTAAAATCGCGCCTTAATGGGCCGGTATTGTACTCGAACCCGAATCTCTGCTGATACCGGCCGGTAAGGAGAGAGGCCCGGGACGGACCGCAGACCGGATTGGTGACGTAACCATCCGTGAAAAGAACGCCTTTTTCGGCAATGGACCTGATATTCGGGGTGGGGACCCGATCACAGCCATATAGATCGGTGTCGCAGTAGCCCAGGTCGTCGGCTACGATGAGAACGATATTTGGATTTCTCGGCTCTGTTTGAGCAGCGCCAGGCCGTGGGAGGAGAAGGCCGGCCGTTCCGAGGCCAGCGAGCTGTAAGAGTTGTCTTCGCTTCATGTATTATTGGTGTCCCAAACCCGGGAAGAAGTTATTATTTGACCGTATTAACCTAAGGATTCCATCCCAACGGGAAGGCCTGTTGAGAAATCCAGCCTGTCCTCCATAATTTCGGCTATTCCCAGGAGCTGATATTCGCGATAGGGCGCGGCTATGATCTGGATCGAAACCGGGAGATTGTCCTCGGTCAATCCGCTGGGCAAGGCCACGGATGGAAATCCCAATGTATTAATGGGGCCGGTAAACAGGGCCGCGTTCGGTTCACCTGCCTGCCCTACACGGCCGGCGGGGTAGGGTGTTGTGGGAAAAATCCAGGCATCCACCCAGTTGATCAATTTCCGGGCCTCGGCCAATAGTCTGGCCCGAACCCGTTGGGCCCTCACGTAGTCTACCGCGCTGAGCATATGCCCCTGCTCCAACAGGGCCCGCACGTCAGTCCCGAAACCGTCCGGATTTTCGGCAAGGCGCTCATGATGTATCTCACTCGCCTGGGCCAGGGTCAGGGTAAAAGCCGCGGTGAGGGCGGCCTCGAATCCAGGAATCTGCTCGTCGACTATTTCCGCCCCCTCTTCTTCAGCCAGTTCATAAGCGTGCTGATACTTAAGCCAGGTTGTCTCAAAGCACATGGATTCCGGTACCAGATTCGGAAGCCGGGCAATCTTCACGCCTTTGAGCCTCTTGGAACCGGCCGTCGAATAGGTAACCCCTTGCCCCGTTTTTTCCAGCTTTTTCCGGGCGTCCGGGCTCAACATGGCGGTAAATAACAGCCGGACATCGCCTACACTCCGGGCCATGGGTCCCACGTGATCCAGGGTATAACCCAGGGGGAAGATACCTTTGGTCGGCAGCAGATCATAGGTGGGCTTGAGCCCGACAATCCCGCAGTAGCTGCTGGGGATGCGGATAGAACCCAGCGTGTCCGTGCCCAGGGCCCCTGGAACAATTCGCGCGGCCACGGCGGCTCCGCTGCCGCCGGAAGAACCACCGGGATTGTGTTCAAGGTTCCATGGATTGCGGCAGATTCCGAAATGGGGATTGGCCGAGGTCCCGCCCCAGGCGAATTCATGGAGGTTGGTTTTTCCAAATATTATGGCCCCCTCATCCTTTAACCGGCCGATTACTAGCGCGTCCTTCTTCGCTAGCTCGGCTTCGCGGAAAAAGGAGGAACCTAAAGTCGTCACCTGCCCGGCCACGTCGATCAGGTCCTTGACTGCTACCGGTATCCCGGCTAGTAACCCCCGGTCCTTAGCGGCTTGGGAATCTATCTCGCGGGCGCGCTTAACCACGTCCTCCCGGTCGATTGAAATAAAGGCCTTTAAATGAGTGTCATAAGCATCCAAAGCCTCTAGACAACTTTGAACAATCTCACCGGATGTAAGCTCGCCCTTGGCCACCAGTCCGGCCATTTCCACCAACCCTAATTCTCTCGGTTCGGTCACTTTTCAACCTCCTCCGGCCCGAATTCGGGCTGGTCCAGGGGACGGTACCCGGCCACGTCCAGGTTGAAAAGCCCATTTCTCATCCCGGATATTAAGTCATAAACCCCGCCGGGTTGAGTCATCCGTTCAGCGCGGGCGGGTTCCAGTTTTATCCCCTGCCAATCTCCGAGCATGGTGAAAAATTCCTTCTTATCCATCTTTGCCTCCGCGTATTCGAGTCAATAAAAAATAATTTAAGAAACAACAGATGCGGTTTTAAGTGAATCGTTAGATTGGCTAATCTTACAACACCTTGTTTGCTTAGGGCAATTGTTAAAAATTTGTTTTTTTGTTGGTACTCGGCCGGGCGTGGATATTTGATTTTCCGCGTAATCGTGAAAAATCAAGGTAATTTCATTTACTCCTATGGCGGGTGCACATGGCTTCGGCTTTTCCACTGGGCCATCACTACCGAGCCGTGCTTGACCATGGCTGACGGTTGGTTTTTTTGCTTGACGGTGTGGGATTAGATAAATTACTATGCCTGAAATGGGGAAAATGTTTGATTCTCGTTAAAGCGTTTGCGAAGCCAAACGCCAGAACATCCGGTCGCTGTAAGCGATCTATGAATTTGACGAGAAATCGATTTTTGGTGAGGAGCAACAGTCCTTTCGACCCGGCTTAAAACCTATTTCTAAGGCGAAGAGCTGTCTTGGAGGGTTGAAAATTGAAATCGCGGCTGATGCCGCATAATTCGGGCTTAATTTGGAAAGCGAATTTAACCAAATGATTTTCAAATCGTTTGTATTGAGAGCATTACGCTGCTGTTATTTCTTTTCAGACAAGGAGGTATATTATGAGAAGATCCATTAACCGCGTGGTCTTGTTGGGAGCGCTGACAGCCTTCACCTTTCTGGTTCTGACATTTCCCATAGGTAATACGCCCCTTGCTCAGGGAGCCGAGAAAATGTCCCCCTGGGTCTGGACCAAGGAAAATCCCAAGCCGTTCTGGTGGTCCTGGGGTAAGGACTACTGGCCCGAAGAACCGGTCTCCGGCGGTATATACAAGCTGGCTGCGCCACGCTACATCGGGTTGATGAACCCGAACCACTGGCCGGTGAATGACTGGAACGCCATGACCTATTTTTATGACTTCCTCATGTACAACGACGGAAATTTCCGTCCCACGGTGCTGTTTATGACCGAGAGCTATAAATACCTCAACCCCAACACCGTGGTCATGAAGCTCAGAAAAGGTATCAAGTTTCACGATGGCGCGGATTTCAACGCGGCGGCCTTGAAGATCCAGGTGGACTACATAAAGGACAAGGCCAACGGCTGCTGGAGCAGGGCCTGGATAGCGCCGGTCAAGTCGATTGAGATTCTGGACGAGTATACCGTCCAGTTCAATTTCAAGCAGGCCTGGGCCGGGTTTGCCGGAATTTTCGCCACGGTACCTGGATTCATGATCTCTCCCAAGGCGCTCAAAAACGAGATGCTGCTTACCAAGGCCAAGAAGATCGCCGGCCAGGCCAAAAAGGCCAGGAAGAAGGCAAATAAAGCGGCCAAAAAAGATGATAAAGCCAAGGCGGATAAACTGGCCCGGAAAGCCCTGGCCAAGGAAGCCGAGGTCAAGGAACTGGCCGAGAAGACAAAGGATATTGTTTCCCTGGACAAGCGGGCCGTGGGCAGCGGCAAATATATGTACGACAAAGCCAGTCCCGGCAATTTTCTCAAGTATAAGAGAAATCCCAACTGGTGGTTCGGTCAGAGTATCGGACGGCCCGAGATGCCCT
>JAZGHI010000054.1:0-3925 GCA_036480955.1 Candidatus Adiutricales bacterium | reverse complement strand
AGGTATGATTTGGTGAATCAACTTGAACATACCGAGGACCGTTTCGAGATATCCCGTTCCGGCAGGATGATTTTCTCGGAACTCCATCAGCGGTCTCCGGCCACGCGCTGGTATACTCAAGAACAGGCCGTTGAGTTGTATCAGAACGCCGGCTTCGCGGATATCCGGGTGGTTAAGGGATTCACCTTTGAACCAGCCTCACCTCATGATGCCCTGTTCTCGGTCTTCGGCACCCGGCCTCTGGATGGATGAGGCCCGCTGTTTCAGCCGGAGCCAGGCAGGTATTGTCCAGGATCAACAGGGACTTCGGCCAGGCCGGCGTCTCGAGGTCCCGGTTTTTTCGGAGTTTTCGAAATTCATCTACTGAAGTAATTTTTCCCACGCCGGGAAGGCCGTGTAAAAATATCAGTTTCATATCCTGCTTACTTATATATCGGCTGTTGATTTGAACTCGGGCGGACGTCTTATTTTCTCGGACTGCTCAAAGGCGTAAGCGAACTTTAATAAAGCCGGTTCCTGGAGAGCCCCGCCGAAAAACGAGAGACCCACCGGCAGGCCGTAGGCATAACCGGCCGGAACGGTGATATGGGGATAGCCGGCCACGGCGGCCGGTGACGAGCAGCCCCCCCGGTGCGAATCGCCGTTGACCAGGTCCGTGAGACAGGGCAGGCCCGCGGTAGGGGCGATAATGGCATCCAGGTTGTGTTCTTTCAGAGTTGCGTCAATGCCCTCATCCCTTGATAGTATCCGATTTTTTTCCAAAGCCTCCAGATAGACGCTGTCGGTAAGAGGCCCCTTGGCCTCAGCCAGAAGCATCGCTTCCTGGCCGAAGTATGGCATGACGGTCTCTTTATTCTGTTCATTGAACTCGATGACTTCTTTTAACGAATGCGCTTTAGCCTCAGGGCCCAGGGCGGCCAAATATTCATTCAGGTCATGTTTGAATTCATAAAGCAGAACCTCAAATTCCGAGTCCCTGAACTGGCCGCGGGTGATTACATTGGCCGGGTCAATAAGTGCGGCCCCCAGCTGTTTTATCCGTTTAATCGCGGACTCGACTATTTGATCCACCATCCGATGAGAGCCAAAAAAATTGCGGGCCACCCCTATCCTCGCCCCTTCCAGGCCGTTTTTATCCAGGAATTCGCTGTAATCCGTGCGGCCCTTCACCGAGCCTTCCTGTGTAATCGGGTCCCGAGGATCCGGTCCGGTTAAAACGCTCAGCATGATGGCCGCGTCCTCAACCGTTCGTGTCAGAGGCCCGGCCGTGTCCTGGCTATGGGCTATGGGGATAATGCCGGATCTGCTGATCAAACCCAGGCTGGGTTTAAGGCCGACCACGGAATTGGCCGAAGCCGGGCTGACAATCGACCCGTCGGTCTCCGTCCCGATGGCCGCCGCGCAAAAATTCGCCGCCACCGCGGCGGCGGAGCCCGAACTCGAACCCGATGGATTCCTATCCAAAACATACGGATTGCGTGTCAACCCACCACGGCTGCTCCAACCGCTGGTCGAGCGGTTTGACCTCATGTTGGCCCACTCACTCAGATTGGTCTTTCCCAGGATAATTGCCCCCGCCTCCCTGAGTCTCTTTACCAGAAAGGCGTCCTGAGAAGCGATAGACCCTTTTAGGGCCAGCGATCCGGCCGTAGTGGCCATTTTATCGGCCGTATCAATATTAGCCTTTATTAGAATGGGGATTCCGTGAAACGGGCCTCGCGGCCCCTTTTCTTTCCGTTCTTTATCCAGCGAATCAGCCGCGGTTATGGCCTCCGGATTGAGCTCAATAATGGAATTTATTTTAGGACCCTGTTCATCGTATCTCCTGATACGATCGAGATATGATTCAATGATGGCCCGGGAGCTTTTCTCCCCCGTACTCATCTCATCCTGGAGTTCGATAATGTCCATATCGTTCATAAAGCTCGGCTGCCGGAACCGGTCCGGACACAATAATTCGCAGGCGGAGTCAGCCGTTCTGGCCGATCCGCCTTACGAAAGGAAGATCTGGAAATGTTAGCCGGGTAAAATCAGAATGTCGTTATTTCTTGGGGTTCAACAGGTCTTTGACCTGAGAACTGGGCCTGAAAGCCATGCGTTTGCTGGCTTTAATCTTAATTGGCTCACCGGTAGCCGGATTTACGCCCTTGCGAGCCTTGACTTTTCTAAGAACGAAAGTCCCTAGCCCCGAAACTCGAAAAGGCCGACCGACTCTTACCTCTTTCTGGCACATGTCCACGAAAATTTCCAGTGCGGTTTTCGCTTGGACCTTGGAAATGTCGGTGTCTTTCGCAATCCTGTCGATCATGTCAGCTTTCGTCATAGGTTTCTTAGCCATGGTTTCCTCCTACCCATTAATTAGTTTTGGTTCAACGAAGTCTATATCATGTTCTTGTAAAACTGCAAGTAATAATCGAGCTTTGTTAAAAAAATAATAAAATAATGGAAATTTGATTTTTTTGAGTCTGTTTATGTGGGTCCATATCGGATTCTGCTCATTTAATTTTTTATTGTCAATAGAATAATTAACACTTTACTAAAAAATTTATAGCCGCGCATGTAAAAACCCGGCTATTGACCTGTAAATACAGGCGGGCGTTTTTCGACCCACGATAATCTTGACTCTTTCATATCGTGTGGTGCGTTGCGGGCGCGGCTGAGTCCTACTGTTTCGTTTCTGAGGGCCTGCTCCAAATCGCATTCCAAATTACGCTGCAATACCCATTTGGAACTGCGGATGGCCATGGGCGGCCAGAAAACAATCTGTCTGGCAAGGCCGATGGGCTCCTCCAAAAGCTTCTCATGTTCGACAAGGCGATCCAATAATCCCAGTCGATAAGCTTCCTCCGCGTCTACCCGGCGGCTGGTGAAAATAAGGTCGGCGGCTCGGGAGTACCCAATAATGCGCGGGAGAAAAAAAGTCATGCCCGCGTCAGGCGAGAGGCTCCTTTCGGGAAAGACCGTCTTAAAGTTGGTTTTCTCCGAACCTACCCGGAGGTCGCAGGCCAGGGCCAGGCTCATGCCCGCGCCGGCGGCCACACCGTTCATGGCCGCGATAACCGGCTTATCCAGACGGCCGATAGTCATGGCCTGCCGGCCGACCCAACCGTGATCGTCCAGCCGCTGGTTCTGCGGTATCTTCTCGGGCGGCTCGGGCCGGGGGCCGCTGAGATCGGCCCCGGAGCAAAAATCCCTGCCGGCACCAATTATAACCAGGGCCCTTATTTCATCATCCTCCCGCACTTCTAACACGGCGTTACTAATGTCCTTTCTCAAAGCCGCGTTCAGGGCGTTTAACGTTTCAGGTCTGTTTAAGGTCATTAAGGCCACGTGTTCGTCTCTTTCCAGGTTCAGGTACTCGTACCCCATCTTTTATCCTCCAGGTCTTTGCTGTAGAATATCAGACCGCTTCGGCTTTTTCCGATCATCCTCAGAATTCATTTTTTATATTTCCCCAACGAAATTTACCCCTTGATGAAAAACTTTGCTTTTTAGTGTGATTGCTGATATTTTGATAAATTATAAACTATTGGCACAAGCCCAGTCATTCCGCCTGCGATGCGGCTGAGGTTGGATAAAGCATCTAAAGGCAATTTTTCTTACATGTTCTCTAAATCTGAGATTATCCTTGTCTCTTGGTGTTTATTACCAAATCGACGTGGATTAAAAACCGGATCGGGTCAAAGGAGGTGACGCGAGAACCTGATTTGGATCAATAATGTGGCATCTCGAATTTCCCAAAGACTATTATACCGAAATAAGGAGGATAACTGATGAAACAAAAAATTCAGGGCAAATGGCCAATACTTGTCGGGATAGCGGTCATTACTTCATTATTAATCATACTCCCTCAACTGACGCTCGCCGCCGGCGGCCATCTCAGGGTCGCCTATGGCCTCGAGGCGTCGTCCCTGGATCCCCATAT
>JAZGHI010000053.1:0-3405 GCA_036480955.1 Candidatus Adiutricales bacterium | reverse complement strand
GTATGCCTTTAAAAATATTCAGGCCGTCCCGACTCAGGCCTTCTATCCGGCCGGAGTTCGTTTGCGCGATTACACTCATACTGCCTCCTTATTTAATTCTTGACTCAAACGGACGTAAAACATAGTCGAATTCATACGTTCCCGGAAATATTTTGTATTTGTCCAGGGTATCCGGACCCACAGCGGCCGTTCCGAGACCACGCTGACCGTAATCCAGGTTCACGATAACTTCTGGTCTGGGCTCAAGCTCGTTAGTGTGAAACGCTTTGTATAGATCGTCAGCCGTGAAGTGGCTGACCGAACATTCCATGGTCGGCTCACCCTGTATCAAAAGGCCCCGGCCAAGACCTTTCAAGGCCATCCACCGCACGTCGGTAAGATTACCATGTTCCTGGGGCAGAATATAGGGTACGTACTGATCTAGGACAGTACTCCGGAAATATCCAACATGGACCCCGGCCTTTCGATCCGAGTAATTCTCGTGGGGCCCTCGACCAAACCAGCTGAATTCTTCCAATCCGGGGACAAAAGTCATGGTCACACCAACCCGGGGCAAATCAGGCAGGCGCTCATCAACTACCACTTTGTTATGCACTCTAATTTCACCATTGGGGAAAATCCGGTAGGAATGGTTGTGCTTAAAACCGTAGTTCAGATTCTTACCGTGCCAGGTCTGATCGATTTTTACGAGAATAGCTCCAGACTTCTCTCGGACGGCTGATATCTTGGCACGGGCCAGTTTAATACCATTCAGACCGGCTTTCAACCAATTCGGCAGAGTGTTGTACCGGCTATAGGTGAAAGTTTTTACACCATCGTTGTCAGTAGGGGCGCGCCAGACATTGAGTCGCGGACCTTCCACCAATAGTTCCCTTTCCTTGATAGAAAGCGAACTCAATCTGCCATCGGCTTTGGCGAAAGATAGCGAGATATCCCGGCCGCAGACAGAAATAGCATCCGGGGCGCGGTGAAGTTCAAGTTTTGCCCCGGATTTTGTTGGAATGGGTACTCCTCTGAATCTGGCCCGTTTCCCTCTTTTCTTCCACATGGGGAACTGCTCCCAAGCCACAAGATGACCGGCCGGGGCCCAGGGTGTCTTTTTTAAAGCAACTAGACGAATCATCAGGAAGCTTTCCTGCCCGGGTGTCAATTCAGGTTTTTCAATTTTAAGCCTTACCCGCTGGCCCTGCCCTGGTCTGGCGATAAGCCTAGGCAGATTTCCGGCAATGACCCGCTTTCCATCCACACTCAAATCCCACGAACCCTTTAACCAGGCCAGATCCGTAAAATCCTGCTCATTGATGATCTCTAAATCCCCTTGCTCTTTGTCTTTTAATAAGACCTTCACGGGCTGGACAAGCTTTTTAAACTCATACATGGTCGGGTGGGGTGTCCGGTCGGGCCAGATCATGCCGTTAATACAAAAATTGGCGTCGTGCGGCTTGTCACCGAAATCCCCGCCGTAAGCCCAGTATTCCCGGCCTTTCCGGTCCTTCTTCTTCAATCCCTGATCGACCCAATCCCAAATGAAACCACCCTGAAGTCCCCGGTGTTTGTATTTATGAATTATCTCCCACATGTCCTCCAGAGACCCATTGCTATTGCCCATGGCGTGGGAATACTCACAAGGGATAAAGGGACGAAATTCATCCTTGTCCAGCCGTTTTACCCAGGTCTCGAAACCGTTGACGCTGGGATACATAGGATTCACCAGGTCGTTGGCCCGTTTATCCGCAGGGTCAAAAACATTTCCTGCCTGCCGCCAATTCCCCTTCAGCGCGCCTTCATAGTGCAGTATCCTGGAGGGATCATGGCGGCGAATGGCTTCCGCCAGCACGTCATGGTTTTCACCGTACCCGCTTTCGTTCCCCATGGACCACCCAAAAATACATGGATGGTTCTGGTCCCGGATCACCATGCGCAGGCCGCGTTCATAAAAGGCCTTCGCCCACCGGGGATCCCGGCACAGGGTGGCGTAATTGGCGTGCGCCTCGATGTTGGCTTCGTCGATTATGTAGATTCCGTATTCGTCACACAGGTCATACCAGAAAGGATCGTTGGGGTAGTGGGAGGTGCGGACCGCGTTGAAGTTAAACTGCTTGAGAAGCCGTATGTCTTTTACCATGAGTTCACGGGACACGGTCTTCCCGTGTTCATCGTCGTGCTCGTGGCGGTTGACACCTTTTATCAGCACGGCCTTCCCGTTTATAAGCAGATGCCGGTTTTTAACCTCGACCTTTCTAAAACCGACCCGGCAGCTTGTAGCCTCCACACATCGACCCTGGCTGTTGAGCAGGCTTATCACAAGGGTATAAAGATACGGCTGCTCGGCTGACCACACTTGCGGATTCTTGATCCTGCTTCCTAACGTAAGCTTATAGCCTGAAACACGGTATGACTTATCCACCAAACCGCTCATAGAGGCTTGCTTGATTTCTCTTTTCCGAGCGTCAAAAAGCCTGGCTCGGACCTCAAAATCCGCCTCAGGCTGGCTCCTGAAACCAAGCTCAACCTTAACGGTCAGATTTCCCGTCTGATTCTCAAGATTAAGATCGGCCGTAGCGAAAACATCTTTTATATAGCTGGTGTCAGTGGAATATAAACAAACGTCGCGATATATTCCGGCCATCCACCAATGGTCCTGGTCTTCCAGATAACTTCCGTCAGACCACCGGATGACCATCACCGCTAATGTATTTCGGCCTGATTTCACGTACGAGGTTATGTCGAACTCAGCCGTCAGCCGGGAGTCCTTACTCATGCCAACCCTTCGACCGTTTATATACACGTAAAACATGCTTTCCACGCCGTCAAAACGAAGAACGACCCGGCGGTCATTCCACTCCCGCGGCAGGGTAAACCCGGTACGGTAAAGCCCGGTTGGATTGTCGTCGGGCACATAAGGCGGATTGTTCTCAAAAGGCATCTGAATGTTGGTATAGTGTGGACGATCATACCCCTGCATGGTCCAATTGCCGGGCACCGCAATGGAGTTGAATCCTTTTTCATGAAAATTCTGTTCGGCGAATCCGTCTGGAACGGCTTCGGGATTTCTCACTAGCTTAAATTGCCAGGTACCGTTCAGCAGGTTAAACCAGGGTGATTTGTTTCGGTCATAAGACAAGGCCTGCCTGGCTGTTTCGAAAGGGACCAGGGTTGCTCGAGCCGGCAGCCGGTTCAAATGGGTAAGTTCGGGTTGCTCCCAGGGTCTGGAAAAAAGATGCCGATCCATTGCCTCCTCCGGACTGTTCCTAAGAAAACAGGGTTGATGAGAAATATCAAGTAACGGCCGTTTGATGCATGGTTATTCTGACTAGAGCGTTTGTCAGATTAATGTTCCGTTTTAGGCCATTAATGACATGAAAACTATTTCGGTCAATCGTCCTCCATACTTCGAGACAAACG
>JAZGHI010000052.1:0-5253 GCA_036480955.1 Candidatus Adiutricales bacterium | reverse complement strand
TCTTCTGGAAAGATTTCCGGATACTTCTTCAAAAAAGAACCGCATGAGGAGCAGTCCGTAACAATGACATCAAATTTCTCAGCGGTGAGGATCTCCAGATTTTTCCCGGCCATTTTTCGCGCGGCTTCCAGGTCCCCATAAGACATGGCGGGAAAGCCACAGCAGCAGTTGTCCAGTATGGTAACGGTTCGGCCAATTTTTTTTAATAATCGCAAGGCCGCTTTTCCCGAGTCCTGGTTTATTGTATCCACACCACAGCCTACGAAATAACCTATTTTGAGATCGTTTCCTTTTCCTTCGTAACTTCCGATTTTAAATTTTTCCCGAAAAGCCCAGGCCGGAATTCGCTCTACAATCCCGGATGCCTTTGAAAAATCTCGCCCAAAGATCCTCAACAATCCAATCGCCCCGGCCAGATCTGAAATCCCGGTATTCTTGCCTGAAGCGACTGTCCTGGCGGCCCAGTGCAATCTCCGTGGATAGGGCAGGAGATGATGAAAAAGCAGACGATGAACGGATTTCCGGCCGACTTTTTCCAGATATTCAGACCGTGCCTTGATCACAAATTCGGCCGTAGGGATGGCCGGGAAGCAGTTGGCCGTACAGGCATTACAGAGCAGGCAATTGAAAAGGGGTCCCTCCAATTCTTTCGTCCATTCCAGACGGCCTTCGATTATCGCCCTTAAAAGGGCCAACCGTCCCCGCGCCACTCCCGCCTCATGGCCGGTTGAACGGAAAATCGGACACTCAACCTGGCAGAAACCGCATTTGTTGCATTGGTAAATTTCGTTATAGTATTCAGAAATGCCCAACTTGAGACCTATACTTTTCCGGGCAGCCGGCCCGGTGAAAAAATATTATGGGGGTCGAGACCCCTCTTTATTCTGCGCATTATCTTCCATTGAGGTGTGGGCGAACCAAATACGTCATGCTCAAGTTTAAATTCGTCGGGCGCTTTATCCAGCCGAAGGTGACCCTCATTTTTTTCGACCAGGTCGCAGGTTCGAGACCAGGCCTCATCACTCATCTTTTCCATCCCCACTACCAATAACCCTGAATTATAATCCAGAAAGAAAGCAGCGATTTCAAAATGAGCGGTCTTTGCTTTTACAAAATTGGTCAAGCGATCCAATGGAAGGTTTGAGCGGATTACAAACGGAAATCGATAAAGGCGCTCGTATGCCTGTTTAAACAGCCCCTCGTGAACTTCATATTCCACCTGGTTTTGGTGTGTCAGGCCGTGTTTTTCCAATACCCCGCGGTATTTTTTCTGTAGATAAGTAACGATCTTTGAAAATCCTTCAAACCCGATCAGGATTTTCCATTCGGTTTCGCTGGGATCAAAATCATCATTTTCAATAGAGGGTATGGCCGCAAGAAAGACGGGCTCGAGGTTCGAATTAGTAATCTCATGGGCCGCATCCGAACAGGATTCAAAAGAGCCTCTGGCGGTAATGGCCAGGCAACGCTCAGGGATCATAGCGGTCCTGAAGGTAAGCTCTGTTATTAAACCAAGTGTTCCCATGGACCCGGTCATTAATCGGGTCATGTCGTAACCGGCGACGTTTTTGATCACCTTTCCGCCGGTTGATACCAAATGGCCCAAAGGGTTTACCAATTGCAGTCCGAGCAAAAGGTCTCGCGGGGCCCCGTAAAAGTTTCTTTCAGGGCCGCAGGCCCCTGTAGCGACTATCCCGCCAAGAGAATGTGCCTGGAGGCAGGGTAGGGGCCGAATTGGCAGCCATTGGTTATGTGCCCTGAGTTGTTCCTGCAGATCTTCAAGGGATACTCCAGCGCCGGCCGTAACCACCTGGTTGGCGTGATCAAATTCAACTATCTGGGAAAGACTCGAGCTTTCCAATGGAACCGGATTTCCGGCGCATAAGTTACCAAAATCTCGCCGTGTTCCGTTTCCAACCGGCGAGAGGGCCTGTTGTTCGTAAATCGCTTCCCGCACTTTTTCAACAACGGTGGCTACTGCCTTCATGTTACCGACAGATTTTTGTCCCTTTTTTTCATACTCTGATGGAACAGCATCCTTACTTGGTTCAGGGATCACTTTTCCGGGATTAGCCAGGTTATCAGGGTCAAAGGCTTTTTTAAGAGACCGCTGGAAATCCAGGTCATCCTCGGAAAAAATCAAGCGCATGGCTTCTAATTTTTCCAGGCCGATGCCATGTTCTCCGGATATGGTTCCGCCCAGTTGAACGCAGGTTTCCATGAGCTCCCAGCCGGCCTTGTGAGCTATTTCGAACTGTCCGGGCTTACGGGAATCAAAGAATATGAGCGGGTGCAGATTTCCGTCACCGGCATGAAATACGTTCCCATGCTGAAGTTGATAATCGCTTATAATGCCCTCGATCCTGACCAAGGCTTCAGGCAGTTTTGTCCGGGGTACTGTACAATCGTTTAGAATATAATTCGGCGCCAGACGGGCGACAGCGCCAAAGGCGCCTCTCCTGCCTTCCCACAACCGGTTTCGTTCCTCCTCATCTCCGGCCTTATGGATGTGGCGGCATTTATTTTTCAGGCAGAACTCGCGAATACGTTCAGCCTGTTCGTCCAGACCTACAGACGGTCCTTCTAGCTCGATTATCAGTACCGCGGCCGCGTCCCTGGGATAACCGCACGCGTAGCTGTCTTCGACGGCCTGAATTACAGGTGCGTCCATCATCTCCAGAGTGGCCGGAACAATACCGGCGGCCACAATATCAGAGACAGACTGGGCCGCGTCAAAGATAGTGTCGTAAATGGCCAGCATGGTGATAACGGTTTCCGGTTTTGGAAGAATTCGTACCGTAATTTCCGTGGTGACACCAAGTGTACCTTCGCTTCCAACCAGGGCGCCGCGGAGATCGATGCCGGGCGCGTCGAAAGCGGGGCCTCCAAACCGGACAACTTCACCGTCCGGCAGCACCGCTTCCACCTCAAGAATATGATTGGTGGTTACACCATATTTCAGGCAATGAGGCCCTCCCGAGTTTTCGCCTACATTTCCGCCAAGGGTGGCCACTTTTTGACTCGCGGGATCCGGGGCGTAAAAATAACCCATGGGACTAAGGGCGTTCTGCAGCTCCAGATTCGTTACACCCGGCTGTACCACCGCGCAACGGCGCGCGGGAGAAATGGCCAGAATCTGATTCAGGCGCGAGAGGCAGATCACCATACCTCCGGAAGGCACCACCGTGCCACCGGAGAGGTTGGTGCCGAAGCCTCGGGGAGTAAAAGGCAGACCGGCTTTGCGGGCGGATCGAACGATCCTGGCTATTTCCTGAGAATCACCGGGAAAAACTACAACCCCGGGTCTGCCTATTGCCGAAGAGGCGTCATAAGAATACACCTCTGCGTCGACTTGAGAAGCTGAGACATACTTCCGGCCAACTATATGCCGCAACTCGCGAATGAATTCATCGGTAATTATTTCTGTCATTAGTATTCTTTAGCTCTTGACCCGTGGAACGCTTTTTTTTCGGTATTATATAAGGGCTCAATGAGAAAATTAAGAGGGAGAGGCCTGGTTAAAGCCGTTGGCTCACTCATACTGGAATTCTCTCTGGAGATATTTTCTCAGTCTTTTTTCGCCCGGCACCGGAGAGATTCCCCCAGCGGCAGGCAGGCGTTGCAGGATGCGCATTCAGCCTTGTCCGGTCCTTCGCCTGACAGCCAGAGATCGGGAAGATTCGGCTGCCGGATCAATGGCCTGCACATGGATACGAAATCGGCGGCCCCGGAATTTAAAACCTCTTCTATCGTTGAGATGGATTTGATCCCTCCGACCAGGATGATCGGGGCATCTGTCCGCTTTTTCATCTCTTTGGCTGCAGGGAGAAAGTAGGCTTCCTGTTTTCCGGAGACGATGCCGGTGCGAGACTCCGGGAGGAGAACCGGTCGCCAGCCGAGGTCCTCTTCACTCACGGTCACGGATTCCCACATACCACCGCTGGTTTCGAGGGAGGAGAATCCGGTTTTAGCCAGAATTTCTCCTACCTTCAGGGCTTCATTCAAGTCTGTACCTTCAGGGAGGAAATCCGTTGTGTTCATCTTAATCATGATGGGGAAATCTTTTTCGACCTTCTTCCGCGCGCGCTTGAAGATCTCGTTTAGGATTCGCGCCCGGTTTTCACTCGATCCGCCGTAAATGTCCTCCCTGCGGTTTGTCCTCGGGGAGAGAAAAGAACTCAAGAGCCAGCCGTGGGCCGCGTGAAGTTGAACACCGTCAAATCCCGCCTCCTCGATCCGTCTGATACCTTCGGCAAAGGCATCGATAATTTCCTCAATTTCTTCCAGGGTCAATTTCCTTGGTTTTCTTTGAAACAAGGTGTCAAGAACCTCTGATGGCGCGGTCGGTTCAATTACATGCTGGGTTTCCCTGGACGCCGGCTGACCTGGCGGAGAGGCCTGCATGGCCGTAATGAGGGCAGGCGGCATGTATTTCGCGAAGGCCCCCGGATTCTCCGGATCGGCCACCTGCCGTCCTGGATGGTGAAGCTGGGCCATTATTTTACAGTCGTCCGATACTTCATGAACGGCCTTTGGTATCTTCCGTAAACCCGGTATAAATTTATCGTCATCGGCCCTAACCTGGTTCTGCATGATGGATTTTGAGTAAACACCGATGATACCGGTCACAATTAAACCGATTCCTCCTCGAGCCAGGTTTCGGTAAATATCAAGCAAGACGTCGGTAACTTCACCTTCATCTGAGGCCGCGTTCTCAAACGTCGCTGATCTTACCAATCTGTTTTTGATCTCCACATTTCCTATACGGCCGGGCTGAAACGCTGGTGAGTTCTCCCTTGCGGACATAATGCCTCCCTTTAACAAGTTTTTAAATAATTTAAGAGTTTTTAGTTTTTTTACTTACAGCTCTCCTAAACCGGATTCGGGAGGTATCTTAATAAATTCCCATGGGGTTTTTGATCCTGCGGCCTGAATTCCCATGATCTTTATGGATGATTAGCGGTCTTCTTGCCTGTATGAAAATTCAGGATTGGAGTAAATTTCTTCCAGGTAATTCTTAGGGAATATATCTAAATTTTGCGTTAAACACCTATGACAGAACCAGGAGTTCTTAAAAAATCGCCTCCCGCCCAGTATGGTTAAGAAAAAGGCCGGACCCGGTAACCGTGCTATCGCATGACCTGCGTATTTCTATATCAAGGTTTACCCAAAAATACAAAGCTCTTCGCCATAACGAGCTGGATCAAAATCGTCCAGGTCATTCTGGACTCGGGGCAGGTTATGCCAATTTTA
>JAZGHI010000051.1:0-3511 GCA_036480955.1 Candidatus Adiutricales bacterium | reverse complement strand
TTCCCTTTTTACTGGATGCTGTCGTCCTCCTTTAAGCCTCTTGAAGAGATCCTATCGAACCCTTCTAATCTGTGGCTGGATATTAAGCATATAAACTTACAGGCTTACCGGGAGGCGCTGTTCGAGCACGGTTTTATTCGTTATTTATTAAACAGCACTTATGTATCCGTAGTCACGGTGATTTTTTCGGTCATCCTGGCCGTTCTGGGCGGCTACGCCGTTACCCGGTTGAAATTTCGCGGCCAGGGCGTCATGTCCACTGGTATACTTCTGATTTATATGTTCCCGGCAATCGTATTGGTAATACCTCTCTACGTCATTTTCGCCAAATTGCACTTACGAGATTCTATCAACGTCCTTATCCTGGTTTACATGGCTCAAACCCTGCCCGTCTCTCTTTATATGCTCAGAAGCTATTTCCTCACCCTGCCGCCTGAAATGGAATACGCGGGTCTTACCGACGGATGCACCAGATTCGGCGTTATCTGGAGGATTGTTATTCCTCTGACCGCGCCGGCTCTGGCCAGTGTGGCCTTATATACCTTTATGATTGCCTGGAACGAATTCCTGTTCGTTTTCATGTTTATAGACACTCCGGAAAAATTCACGCTGTCCCGGGGAGTGGTCCAGTTATCTGTGAGTATGCAATTGTCAAAACAACTGGTCATGGCCGCTTCGGTCATGGCCACGGTGCCCATTCTAATCCTTTTCTTTCTATTTGAACGATTCCTGGTCCGGGGCTTGACCGCCGGGGCAGTCAAGGGATGATTGTGGCTTCTCTGACTTTGAAAGATATTGCCAAAAATTTCGGCTCTATAAAAGCCTTGGACTCGGTCGATCTCCACATCGAGGACGGGGAATTCTGCGTGTTGCTCGGGCCATCGGGCTGCGGAAAAAGCACCTTGCTGAACATCATTGCCGGGCTGATTCCCCAGGACAAAGGTTCAATCCATCTGGATGACGAACCTATCGACCGGTATTCACCCAGGGAACGGGACGTGGCCATGGTCTTTCAAAACTATGCCCTTTACCCCCATATGACCGTGGCTAAGAACTTAAGCTTTGGGCTCAGGGTGAGAAAAGTCGCCAAAGAGATCATTGAGGAGCGGGTTATGGAAACGGCCAGGCTTCTAGGAATCGAAGAACTGCTTGACCGAAAGCCGAAGGAACTGTCCGGCGGCCAGAGGCAGAGAGTGGCCATGGGCCGGGCCCTGGTCAGACGCCCTCGGGTGTTTCTTCTGGACGAGCCTTTGAGCAATCTCGACGCCCGGCTGCGGGCCAGTGTCAGGCTGGAGCTCAAGCAGCTTCATCGGCAGATAAAGGGAACCATTGTTTACGTTACCCATGACCAGGTGGAAGCCATGACCCTGGGCGATAAGGTCGTGGTCATGAGGGACGGTCTCATCCGGCAAATCGGGTCACCCGACACCATCTACGACCAACCCGTGGACACTTTCGTCGCCGGTTTTATAGGGTCCCCCGAGATGAACTTCTTTAAGGGAAATATCCTCCAGCATGACGGCCGGGTCTTCCTATTCCAGGGAGACGGATTTTCATTTTCTCTGCCAGGGCTGAGGCTGAATTCAACCGGAAACCAGGTCGAATTGGGCTTGCGTCCGGAAGACATCAAGATAGGGAAGGAACATGCTGTTGTTTTTGAAGTCGAGGTAGAACTACTCAGCGATATCGGTTCGGAAAAGTATATCCATGCCCGCCTGGGCCGGGCCAGTCTCACCGCCAGAGCCCCAAAACAAACTTCCTTTCAGCCCGGACAGACCATTCCGCTCAGTATCGATCCGGAACGGCTGCACGTATTTCACCAGGGTCTTCGGGTGGCTTCATCTCAAATTCCGTCAACTTAGAATTCACCATTCACCCGGCGTCATATTCCATTCTGACTACTATATTCAGCGTCATAAGTATTTGCGCATTCGATTTACTTAACTTACTGATAATCCTTAAAATATTAAGTATACCATCGGTAATTTACATTGACGCTGTGTACATAAACCACCTTTCGTATTAAAACGGCCTACTCTCACTTGCCAAATCCAGAACTATTATGTCAAACTTGACATATTACCCCACATTGAGTATAAAACAGCAGACCTGAAATACCAAACGTCCTGAAGCAGACAAAAGCGAGAGATACATTCTTATGAAATCTGGTAAAGCACACGTGTTGGCCATCTTCACTGCCCTCTTCCTAATCCTGCCAGCCGCGCCGGTTCTGTCCAGCGACTCAATCCTGACCATGGCCACTACCACCAGTACCGATAATACCGGCCTGCTGGATTACCTCGCCCCTGAATTTAAAAAATCGACCGGTATCCGTCTCCGCTGGGTGGCGGTCGGTACCGGCAAGGCCCTGGCCCTGGGCCGAAACTGCGACGTGTCCATCCTTTTTGTGCACGCGCCCGGTGCTGAGAAGGAATTCATAGAAAAAGGCTACGGGGTATCCCGGCGTAAAATCATGTATAACCGGTTCATCCTGGTTGGTCCGAAACACGATCCGGCCGGGATTGAGAACATGGATGCGTTGCCCGCTCTTAAGGCCATATCAAAAAAAAAGGCGATCTTTGTCAGCCGGGGCGACAATTCCGGGACGCACAAAAAAGAACTGTCCATCTGGAAAGCCGCTGGCCTTGAAGTGCCCGAAAAAGAAGACTGGTATATCCAGGCCGGTCAGGGTATGTTGGCTTCCTTGAACCTGGCTGCCGAGAGATCTGGTTATACCCTGGTGGACGGAGGGACATATATCAAATACCAGTCCAATCTAAAAGGAGAGCCCCCGCTGGTCATCTTGTCTGACCGAGGATCGTCGTTACTGAACCAATATAGTGTTATCGCCATCAATCCTGAACGGTGTGAGAAGGTCAAGCACGAGGCGGCTCTTACATTTATAAGGTGGGTTGCATCAGCGGAGGCTCAAGCGCTGATCTCAAATTTCAGACTACTGGGTCAAGGCCTTTTCACCCCTAACGCGGATTACTGACCACTGGCAGAGCCCGTGGTATGAGGAAGGCCCTTAAAAGGGGCCGTTAGTCAAAATTTAAAGTTATTTGCTCTGGCTCTGCTTGGAGTTTTTTTTGATGTCGGATATACTCACGAATACTTTCTTCATCCAAGCCAACCGTACTCACAATGAGAGGTCGCGGAAATTACATTCGTCATTCCGGATCTTAGCGTTTTCAATGAAAACGCACATACAAAAGATTGTTTACTTAGAGCGTTTTCCCAAGGAAAACGCGTGAATGGAAGATTGTTTACGAAGTAAACAATTACGTAAACAATTTGCCCGGAATGACGGGCGATTGTGGTGATTTCAATCGATGAGCGGGAGCGCTCCTATCACGAGGCTTTCCTCAACGGGAGGGCCGTTTTTATACTGTATACGCCGGAAACGGCAGAGCCTCGTAAATTCTCACCGGCAGAGCCGGTGGTTTAGTTTTTTCAAATTAAAACATCTAAGTACAGTACCATCTGGGAGGAATGAAAGTGCCTGGGGAAT
>JAZGHI010000050.1:0-3589 GCA_036480955.1 Candidatus Adiutricales bacterium | reverse complement strand
TTCGGGGTAGGTTCCTTTTCCCGACGCCAGATCATGCCGGACGGAAAGCCACAGGTCTCTCAGTTCGAGACCCATGGGGCAGACTTCCTGGCAGTTCCCGCAAAGCGTGCATCGAAAAACGGTTTGGCTGAATTCAGTCAACCTTTCAGATAAATTTTCACGGCGTCCAAAAAGCCTGACTAAAGGCGAGTATTTTTTGCCAAGCACTCTCCTGAGTTCATTCAAACGGTAGACCCCGGAGAGATTCCCCTGTCCACTGGCCAGCACCGCGGGACAATTTTCGGCGCACAACCGGCAGTTGGTACATGCTTCGATTTGAAGGAGTTGAGAATAACTATAGGCTGGATCGGCCATGTTCAGGTACGCTCATACTTCTCGATATCAGCCAGCAGCCACTTTTCCACCCTTTCCGCGCCATGGATTAGATTCTGGATTTCGTTTGGATCGTCGGGCTTGATTTTATACATCCAGCCGCGGCCGTAACAATCATCATTAATCAGCTTGGGATTTGTTTCCAACTCCTGATTGGAAACAGCCAGCACTCCATTGACAGGAGCGAATATCTTACCCAGCCATTTGCCTGACTCTATTTTGGCAAATTTCTTGCCGACTTTTAATTTCTTCCCTTCGGCCGGAAGCTGGACATAGACAATCAAATCCGCCATCTTCTGGGCAAAATCATCCATACCCATTACCAGCAGATCTCCTTCCTGGCGAACCCAAAAGTGATTCTCTTCATAATAGAGGTCTTCCGGGAGATTATATCCCTGTATCTCCATGACTGCTCCTCCTATACTGTTACCGGTCTATGTTTCCTTTTTCAAGACAGTTTTCATAATCAGAAACAGCGGGGCCATGAAAATGTGACGAAACCGGCTGAAAGGGAGATAGGCTATAAAAACCGCAGCCACCAGAGTGTGAAAATACCAGAATTCGACATAAGCCGAGGATAATTCCCTGGATCCGGTAGCCGCTTGACTGATAGCCATACCTAAAAACGCCGATTTCGTCGACCCTGGGAAGCCAATCCCGGACATTGCCATCCGTACTCCCTCGAGCATGAAACCATTGATCAGCAATAATCCCAGCAAGCCCATGGCCAGCCAGTCCGGTGGTGGAAGATCTGGAATCTTAATGGATTTCCTGAACAATCGGCGCGCAATTGCTCCCAAGGCCCCCATAATAATCAATATACCGGTTAAGTCAAATAATAAGGCCGTTAGGGGGTGGTTCTGATCAACAATGATTCGGGTTACGGACCACTGCGGGGCGATTGCTGAACATATTAAGGCCGCCAGACCCCATGTTATCCGAAAAAGGAACGGGTAAAAGATCAGACCATGTATCAGCCAACGGCCGGGTGCCAGTTTAAAAAATCGCCGATTCAGTAAAACATCCACCCACAGAGTCTTAAAAATCAAAATGATCTTGCGGGAAAACAATACGCCGGTCACAGTTCTGGTCCCGCGGAATATTTTCTTGGCAAGGCCTGATTCATTCTCTCTGATCCTTGCGGCCCTGAACCAAAATAATATCAGGCTGAACAGGCCGAAGCCGAAGATGAGCAGAGAGAGGGTCATGAGGGCACTGCCGGGCGACAGAGCCGCCGGGTGGCAGAGAATACAAATGAGGCCTTCCGACGGCAAAGACCTGGCAGCTTCGCCAACGGTATTGCCTGTGAAATGGCAGCGTTTACAGGAAGACTTTTCAGGGGACGCTACCAGACCATAAAAATCCTTTAATTTCGTATTTAAATTTTTAGGATCAGGATGGAACGTGATGAATTTGAGATCCTTGTGGCAATCAACACATTTTTGCTCACCATGGGTGAATGCGTGAGTTTTTCCCGGATCAACACGCCGCACAGCCTCAATCCGAGGGCTCCAGATAGTCGCCATGGCCAGCGCCAAGACCAAGCTGAAGAGACATTTATTTATTAACTTAGGCTCGGACAAAATTGAAAATAGGCTATTTAGGTAAGTAGAGGGCCCATCCAAGGGCATCCTGAGAAGCCATGGCAATTGATTCGGCAAAAGTCGGGTGAACCATCATGGTGCGGGCCAGGTCCTCAGCCGTAGCCTCGAGCTGCATGGCCAGGACCGCGCCCCAAATGAGCTCCGTGGCCCTTGGTCCAACGATATGGACACCCAATATCTCTCCGTACTCGGCGTCAGAAACGATCTTTACCGCTCCATCCAATTCGCCGTAAGACATGGCCAGGCCGTTTATGGAATAGGGGAAGTCCCCTGTCTCCACGTCCAGTCCCTTTTCCTCGGCCTCCTCCTCCGACAGACCCACGGCCGCCGCTTCCGGATAAGCGAAGATACCTCGCGGGACCAGGGAGGACTGAAACTCAATAGGTTCTCCGAAAGCGTTTTCAGCGGCTACCACACCCATGGAGGTTGCGGCATAACTCAGCATCCGTCCGCCGGTCACGTCCCCAATAGCGTAAATATTGTCCGTGCTAGTCTTTTGCCGGCTGTCTACTTCGACAAAACCTTCGTCATTTACAGACACACCGGCTTGCTCAAGCGACAGACCCGCCGTATTCGGCCGACGGGCCGAGACCAGAACCCGGTCCACGTTGACAGCTGTCTCTGATCCCGTTAATTCAGGTTCAAACCCCTGGCCTGCGCTCTTGACAGATTTCAAAGTGACGCGGGGAATGAGTTCAATGCCCCTATCTCTGAGGGCCTGGCCTAGCCGCTGACCCGTATCCCCGTCTTCTTCCGGCAAAATACGACCTGATTTAAAAGCCAGATAAACTTTAACGCCAAAAGCGTTCAGCAGAGCGGCCATCTCAACTTCGATGTGTCCCGCGCCTGAAATGAGGACAGAAGGCGGGAAACCGCTTGCCGTGTCAAATACCTGCTCCGTAGTCAACAGGGCAGCCTCAATCCCCGGAATGTCAGGGGTGGAAGGAGAAGTTCCTGTGGCGATGATAATTTTCTTTGTTTCGACCGTTTTTCCATCGACACTTATCTCACCCGGGCTCTTTAAAATCCCCAATCCTTCTATGACCTCAATCCCGTTGTTGCTCAATAGCCCGGCCATGCCCATACGGATGTCATCCGCGATCCCGTTTTTTCGGGATACAATTACTGAACCATCCACACTCTCAACAGAGACCCTGATTCCGAACGCGCTCCCACTCTTTATAGCCTCCTGCAGATCAACCGCCCTAAGCCAGATCTTTGAAGGAATACATCCGTGATTCACGCATGTACCTCCGATTTCCGATGATTCGATCAAGGCTGCTTTTGCCCCCAGTTGAGAGGCGCGTATGGCCGCGGCGTATCCTCCAGGTCCCCCTCCAATGACTACAAGATCATACAGTCTTTCGCTCCCTGACTGAAATTTTTTTCAGTAGATCTATACTTTGAGACCTCTGTAAAACTTCGTCCTTTGGCCCAACTCTTTGTTGCGCTCGAATTTAAGTCCTCGAAATACTACAAGTATTCCTGTGGCTTAAATTTTCGTGCTCCTCGATTTGACCTCAAATTACTCGTTTTGTAGAGGTCTCATTATTTAATATACCTTAAAAGACGTAGGAAAAAAATATACAGGCACACGACCAGGAGGACTAAAT
>JAZGHI010000049.1:0-6447 GCA_036480955.1 Candidatus Adiutricales bacterium | reverse complement strand
CAGCCGCTCGGGGCCGCGTTGGGATCCCTGTTACCCGTGCGAGCGGCTGGCTCTCCAGTTATTGAAAAGCTTACTATTGATTCACCCAATTGGGCGATACATGGCTCAGTCATGCTCATATCTATGAAAGAGCCCTGGCCCGTACGGTTTCGATACTCCAAGGCGGCCAATATGGACCAGGCCGCGTGATAAGCCGGGATTATGTCCCCGAACGGAGTCCCGCCCGGTCTGAGCGGCGGCCCTCCCTCGTATCCGGAAAGATTAACCAGGCCGCTGGCAGCCTCGGTGGTAACCGCGTAACCCCGGTAAAGGTACCAAGGTCCCTTGTGGCCATAACCACTCAGACTCAAAACCACGATATCCGGCTTGACCTCTTTGAGTATCTCGTAATCCAATCCGAAATTTTTCATCACCCGCGGGCTGAAATTATCGGCCACAACATCTGATATTTTTACCAGCCGCTTGAACAACTCGGCTCCTTCCGGACTGGCCAGGTCCAGACTGATGGCCCGCTTTTGTCTGGAACCCTCCTGGTAGAGACCCCCTGCCTCAATGGTATATTTGGCCCGTGGATCGTTATAGGGATGGCTGGGGGATTCGATTGTGATAACCTCGGCCCCCAGACTAGCCAGGTATTTGGTGGCGTGGGGGAGAGCGGCCCAGTGTTCGGGTGTAAGGATCCGAATTCCGGCGAGGGGCATGGTGCCCAGAGTTTTAGTCCCCGCCTTTTTATCCTCACCCTCCCGTGGAGTCCAAGGTCCTTCTTTGTTTACATCCGACAGCTTCTCCAATACTTCTTTCGTGTGCTGGCCTAGCCGGGGAGCGGGCTTTAGCGCCAGCTTCTTGATTTGATCGGATATGAAATATCTGCCCGGATAAGCGGCCCGGCCGTAATCGGGATGCTCGACTTCTTCAAAATATTCCCTGGCCTTTAATTGGGGACAAGCCAAAAGTGCGGCTTCATCGTGAACCGGGGCCCATGAGATACCGCTCTCCTGGGCCTGATGAAAGATTTCCAGGGCGTCTTTGTCACGGAACCATGGTTCGATAATGGCCCTGAATTCGTCCATGTGCATTCTTATCTGTATCAGGTTTTCAAACCGTGGGTCAGTCAGCTCCGGCAGATCGACAAAATTAATCAGGTCTTGCACCCACAATGCGGAGATATGAAGCCAGCCGTTCTTTGTCTCCACGAAATGGGGAAAATCGCCGTATGATTCCCGGTGCTGCAAACGGCCCCAATAACTGTAACGCGCCGTTTGCTGGTGGATAGTGTTAAGCATGGATTCGATGATGGATACGTCGATATGTTGCCCGAGGCCGGTCAACCGGCTGTGCCGGTACCCGGCCAGTGTGGCCAGTGCCGCCGCGACACCGGCGGTGTATTGAGTCTGAGACAAGGCCAGCTTGACCGGTTCCCGGTCCCGGGTACCGGTCATGTACATCATGCCGGTCAGGGCGCTTAGTGTAAGCTCGGTCCCCAGATAATCGCGGTAAGGACCGGTCTGGCCGAAATTAGATATGGAGGTCATCACCAGGCCTGGATTGATCCTCTCCAGATTCCGGTAGTCCAATCCCATCCTTCCCATCGCACCGGGCCGAAAATTTTCCACCAGAATGTCGGCCCCAGCCACGAGTTCTTTAATCTTTTTTTGGCCCTCATCGCTCTTCAGATCGAGGCAGACATCCTTCTTGTTGGTATTCAGATACATAAACAAGGGGCTGGCCTTTGAATTACCGTCCAGGCTGATTAGGGGATTAAGATCCCTGGCCGCGTCACCGCTGCCTGGTTTTTCAATTTTAATGACATCGGCGCCAAGATCAGCGAATAACTTAGTACAGTACGGGCCGGCAATATGATGGGTGAGATCAAGGACACGAACACCACTTAAAGGACCGGTGTCTTTCATTTAGAACCTCCAATAGGCTGGCAATGTATCAAACGTCAGGCTAAATATGGCGTTTCAGGGGTAGGAATCCTAAAAGGATAGAGGGTGTCTGTATTAAACCAATTAATACTCTAGCAACCCTGCCCTACACGTAACTATTTCATTTTAATAGAAATTTAAGCTCAATGTCGAAAAAAATCTGAATTAGAATCTGCATGGTGGCAAAATTTTCACCTAAAATCAATGTTTTTTAATAATACCTTCGCTTGAGCAAAAATGCGATGGTTTTTACAAATAGAGCCATCGTCTTTATTTAATATTTCTTCCGAAACATAAAAAAAGGGAAAAATGCGACCCGCCCTTTTTCGGTCAATTCCCGGGAACGTTATATTATTTTTAAGTATATACCGACTGAGGCACTCAACACGACCTGTATGGGAGAAACGAAGAATCCGGCCAAGACATGGCGGGCCACAGGTTTAGCTTATATAATTCCAGGTAAAAAGGGAGATCATGATTTCCGGCCCACGGAGGCTTAAAGAATTGACCGGCTGAACCTGGGACGGGCCAAGCAAATTGGCTTTTTTTCTCGATATCACTAAAGGAAGATAATTATGGAAAGACGCAGAGATTTTCTCAAAGGCTCACTTTCCATCCTGGCCGGGATTACGGTCAGTCCGTTGTCCAAAGCTTTCGCCGCTACCAGCAATTTCCCCGGCGGTATAATTTACACCAGCCAAAATCCGGGAAGATGGGCTGGAAAGGTTGGCACGCATGCCCCAAGAGTGACCGTAGAGGGGAATAAAATTACAATTCTTACCAAGCACCCCATGACGGAAAAACATTTTATCGTGCGCCATACCCTGGTCGCGCAGAATGGGAAGGTTCTCGGAGACAAGACGTTTTTCCCTTCTGATCCCACGGCCTTTTCAACCTATGACATCCCGGTGAGGAAAGGGGCAACCATGTATGCCACCAGTTTTTGCAATAAACATGATTTTTGGGTGACCGAGTTTACCACCTAATTGAATTTCCTGACATTTTTTTAGTTCACTTTCCTGAGCCTCATAAAAACTACCGGCAAATGTGCGGTTATGGCCAAACCTCTCTCATTATTACGGGATAGAGGCCGGGCTGGTTGCTATATTGAAAAGGGTAATTATGTTAATAACAGAGGTAGTAAGGTTTCCTTAAAGGAGCAGAAAAATGAAATTTTCATATATTTTAATTTGTCTCATTTTGATGATATTTGCCGTATCCGGTTGCGCGTACCAGGAGGTACTTAACCGTCAGATGATGGAATTTGAGAGCACAATCCCCACTTGTGACTCTGAAGAGGAATGTGAGAAAAAATGGGCCGCGGCCCAGCAATGGATTTTGAGCGTATACCAGTGGGACTTTCTCCGAGTTGCCGATGATTTCATTGAGGCGTATGCGTATGACCCGAGGTACAGATATAGAATCGCTGATGTCCGGGTTGTGAAGTGGTCCATGGGGAAGAACAAATATAGGATGATCATTTATATTTATGGCGATCCTCATCCGTTTATAAAATATCCAGTATGGGATGAGTGGGAGAAAAAGATAGATTTCAACCGTTATGTCAACTCGGCCTATTAAATTCAACTGACTGATTTTCCCAGCTTTTATGGTTCTCAGTCGTCCGAAGTCTGGTTTTTTTAGGTAATGCTTGTAGTTTAGGGGCCGGTACTCGGCAAGATATATCCCTCACTGCGGGGATTGCTCTTGTCAGGTCTGGCCTTGACGATACGATTATTTTCGACCTGAACTTCCAATCCGCGATATACTCCACATAACGCGCAACCTGTCTTTTCCCATGACATGTTGGAATCCCTCCTGATCCTTTCATACAATTTTCCTTCTACCGGCTGTATCGGTGCGGCCTGGCTTATTAAATATGGCTCTTTGGAAAAATCTGTGGGTCTTTGGCCATCTGCCTGCCCGACTTGTAGCATTGGCCGAAACGGCTTCAAGGCCAGGCCCTACGGGTGCCTGCGGCAGCCTTGACTCCGTCTCTAAGCCAATGCTTATTGGTTACGCAGGCCGACGGCGGGAGGATGGCTTCCGCCCACCGATGACATCAGTCGCTGATAGATTTGAACTAGCATCCTGACCCTCCTTCAGGCCGCTTATCTAGGCCTGATCAGGACTCAAACAGTTCATGGTTGAGAACCCCAAGCTCGGAAGGACCGTGTAGAACCCAGAGTGCCATGGCTAGGGGAGTGAATCTCGTTTTTGATTTTTGCTGCAACCTACTTTAATCATTAAGTTTTCAGGCAGGGCCTGCTTCCATAAGGAGGAAACGAGGACGTAGTTTCTCATGTTTTTATCTACACTACTCTAGCCGGCTTTATCCGCCGCCGTGGGCGGGAACGATAGAGTGTTGTTGCGGTTGTGAGCGTTAATATAAGAATTTCCTGTATTTTCAATTCAATTTGAGACTGACTCAGATTATCAAATGGACGTTTCATTTAAAAATGAAGCCTAATTATACCATTTTATTATGTTTTCCAATGGTTGACGGGTTTTGGCGGAAGGTTCCGCGTCACGATACCCAAAGGCAACCATACATGATATACCGAATTTTTCTATATCAATATCAAAATCGCCGGCTAACAACTCATCAATTTTGTCGGCCTCAAAACCCTCCATCGGACAGGAATCAATTCCAATCATCGCGGCTGCGGTCATCATATTGGTAAGAGGTATGTATGTCTGTTTACATGCCCAGTCAAAGACGGCTCTCTCGTTATCTAAAAGCTTAAAATCATTTTCCAGGAATTTCTGGTAAACATTTCTTTTCATTTCTATTATATTTTCGGGCAGGTTCTGTACGTCTTTCATGAAACTTTGTATGTACTGGCTGTCATATTTCATAAAATAGCTCTTGCGTGCTAAAACCACCAAAAGATGGCTGGCTGTTGGTATCTGTCCTTGCCCGCCCCAGGTTAATCCTCTCAATTTCTCACGAAGCTGAATGTTCTGGACGACAAGGAAGTTCCATGGCTCAAATCCGAATGAACTTGGAGAGAGTCTGCCTGTTTCTAAAATGAAATTAAAATCCCGTGCGGAAATTTTCTTCTCAGAATCAAATTTTTTGCAGGCATGCCTGAAGTTAAAGGCCTCGATTATCTTTTCTTTCATGATATTCCTCCCAATTAGCGTAACTAGACAGATTTATTAACAATCTCAGAACTCGTGTATCCGATGAACCCCTCTTTAATTTATATCACGGAGAGCTCAAATACTTTTCATACCAGGCAAACACCTTCTGCCATCCATCAACGGCGGCGGGTTGTCGATAGACCGGCCACTCGGTTGAAAAAAAGGCATGACCAGCGTCTTCATACGTATGGAACTCAAAAATCTTGTTGAAGCGCTTAAGCTCTTCTTCCATACGTTTTACATCCTCGGGACTGGGTGAACTGTCATCAGCGCCGAACAGGCCCAGTAATGGACAGGCGAGGTTCTCAGTCATGTCGATTGGCGCAACAGGTTGATTAGGGGTAAGTGAATCGGGATCGGCTACCACGCGTCCGCCATAACAGTTAACCGCGGCATCAATTCGGTCAATATTGCATGCAGTGAGATACACCTGGCGGCCACCGGAGCAGAAGCCGATGACACCTACCTTTCCGTTATAATTCGGGATTGATTCCAGATACTTAATCGCTCCGTCAACATCACCGATACAACGATCATCGGGGACGCCGCCTGCCTCACGAACTTTGTTCATAAGCTCAAGGGGTTCCCCCGGACCTTCACGATGATGCAGATTTGGGGATATGCAAATATAGTTGTGGTAGGCAAACTTCCGGACCATCTCTTTTGAACCTTCATCCCAGCCGGGCATGTGGTGGATGAGAACGACGCCGGGATAGGGGCCTGTCCCAAGAGGGCGAGCAATGTAACTTTCGATCAGGTCATCATTATGCCCTCTGATATTGATGTTTTCCGCAATCATACCTTCGTACATAGCCTTTGTCCTCCTGTCTGAATGTGATTAGGTTGTATGAGTAACAGTATACCATCCGAGAGAACCGTCTGCCTCAGAGTCATCAGCATCGAAATTACCTGTATTTGCCATATCAAGCATGGTGAAGAATCGGCCCACCTCGATCGGGACCGAAAGAAGCCAGCGGCGACCGAGGTGCTTGATATACTTAAATATCAAAGCGATAAAAGCGTCCCGAAAGAGATCTTATTTGCGCCAGGGAACCTTCCATAAAGAACGATGCTCGATTTCACCGGGATACTTTTTCCGGAGCGTTTTTAGAAACGGGGAAGGACAGTCAAGATACGGTTTTTCCCTTTCCCAGCTTGTTGTTCTTTTCCAGTTCGTCGGCAACGAAGCCGAGTTTGAGGGATTCCAACGTGTCCCTGGTAGGCCATCCTGAGGCCGTGTCCCATTCCTGAAGCTTATAGTAGCGAGTCTTGAATTTGTCGAATTTTTTCTTGTCCAGTTTTCGGCCGGTCACGTCTCCGAATGTCCATCGGCCTTTCTTCAGGATCAAGGGCAGCCTTGACCTGGATGACC